>JAJBTP010000521.1 GCA_020860805.1 Tannerellaceae bacterium
CCTGTACGGCTTTCTGATTATTGGACTGACTATCCTGCTATATGTGATAGGAGCTGTTATGAATCTGGAAGAACTGTTTGATTATTTATATAGCGGGTTTATTGTGCCGGTTGTAGTGGCTATCCTAAGCTGGATAGTACTCCAGCTAAGTAATCCGTGGGCAGAAGGAAGGAAGCTTTTGAAGTTATTATTATGGCTGGGCATACTAACTGCTTTTCTATTCGTGGCAGGCAGGAGCATTCTATTTTATTACTTTTCCGGCTGGGGACGTACAACCTGATAAGGTAGTAAGCCGGAATAAAAAGTGCTGATATCTGCCATGCTTTGGCTAAGGTCGATACCATCTTCTAAGGACAACAGGTACTTTGTATCAGCCTAATAGTGGGTGTGCTTCCGGCACTTTTCGGATTTTCCGGATATCAGTGATTTGAATATCCGGAAAAAGGTCAACTAAAAACGTTAACATACATCAGCAATGAGTGCCATCTGCATGGCACAGGGGTGCCAACGGGTTGACATTCTTGTGCCATGCAGATGGCACTGTCGTGCCAACCGGATGGCAAAGGAGTGTCGTCCGTATGATACTGGAGTGCCATACAGTGGACAAAAGTTTTTTCACATTTCACGTTTCACATATCACTTATATCCCGTTTCTTTTTTTATTTTTGTGAAACAAAACAATAAGAGTATGGCTATTATAAAACCATTTAAAGGAATTCGTCCTCCGAAGAACCTGGTAGAACAGGTGGCTTCACGCCCTTACGATGTCTTGAATTCGGAGGAAGCACGTGCGGAAGCAGGTGATAATGAAAAATCTCTGTATCATATTATCAAACCGGAAATCGATTTTCCGGTAGGAACTGACGAGCATGATGAAGCTGTATATTCCAAAGCAGCTGAAAACTTTCAGAAGTTTCAGGATAACGGCTGGCTGGTTCAGGACGATAAGGAACAGTATTATGTATATGCCCAGACGATGAACGGACATACCCAGTATGGACTGGTTGTTTGTGCGTCTGTAGAGGATTACATGACCGGTAATATTAAGAAGCATGAACTGACCCGCCGGGATAAAGAAGAAGACCGGATGAAACATGTGCGTGTGAATAATGCTAATATTGAACCGGTATTTTTTGCGTATCCGGACAATGCCGAACTGGATGCGATTGTTCAGAAATATGCAGCCAAAGAACCTGAATATGATTTTGTAGCTGAACTGGATGGATTCGGACATACATTCTGGATTATTGATGACGAAAATGATATCAAACGTATCACAGAATTATTTGCAGCTATCCCTTCCCTTTATATTGCAGACGGGCACCACCGTTCGGCAGCCGCGGCCTTGGTGGGCGCGGAAAAAGCCCGGCAAAATCCGGACCATACAGGTACCGAAGAGTATAACTACTTTATGGCTGTTTGTTTTCCGGCAAATCAGTTAACTATCATTGATTACAACCGGGTTGTAAAAGATTTGAACGGACTGACAGATGAAGAATTCCTGGCGAAGCTACGTGAAAACTTCGTTGTGGAAGAGAAAGGTTCCGACATCTATAAGCCGCAGGCACTTCATAATATGTCTGTTTATTTATCCGGTAAATGGTATTCCTTAGTGGCTAAACCGGGAACCTATGATGACAATGACTCGATTGGAGTATTGGATGTAACCATTACGTCCAACCTGATACTGGATAATATTTTAGGTATAAAAGATTTACGTTCAGACAAACGGATTGATTTCGTAGGTGGTATCCGTGGATTAGGTGAGTTAAAACGCCGTGTGGATAGTGGTGAGATGCGTGTAGCGTTGGCCCTTTATCCGGTATCCATGAAACAATTGATTGATATTGCCGATACAGGGAATATAATGCCTCCGAAAACAACCTGGTTTGAACCAAAACTTCGTTCAGGCCTGGTTATCCACAAGCTTGTTTAGTGTCAGATAGTTAGATTGAAAGAAGTTTGGATTGAAATTGGTGAGGGGTGTACCGGAAAAAGGTACACCCTTTTTTATTGAAGAAGTGCCGGCAGTAAATCGTCCCTGACCCATTTAAACCGTGGCTCCTTTTCCAGTATGTAGGTATAGAGCCGGTAGGCTGCTTCTATTTCTCCCCGTTCGGTATAGATGCCCGCTAATGTGGTGTGTAAACTCAGGTAAAACCAATTGCCGGAATCCTGGTTCGTACGTTTCATCTCCCGGATAGCCTGTTGATATAACGCTATGGCTGCTTCCTTGTTTCCACCGATAATAGAAGGAGAATAATATAATAAATTGGCTTTATCTGCCATAATTTGTGTATCTGACGGATCCAGCTTGTACGCTTTATTGATATACCGCATACTTTGTGGTCCTAACGTAACGGCTCTTACTTTGAAGAGAGCAATTTTAAAGGCCAGGAAGGTTCCTTTATAGGAGAGTGCCAACGGATTTTCCGGTTCCTTTTTCAGCACCTACTTAATCCATTCTTCCGATTTCTTAATGCTATTCGCGGCTTCAGTAGTTTGCCCGCTCCCTATCAGGTATCCGGTATAACCATAATAAAAATGGATTAACTCCAACATGGAATCCGTATCTTCCGGGCTACTACATTCTATTTCATCTAATACCTGTCTCCAGGTATCCATATTACCCTGTATATAGGCCTGGTAGATAACAGAAGCATACTCTTTACCGGAAGCCGGTATAGATTGCCACCCCAATAAGCAGCTCAGGATATAACAGAGATATTTCTTTCTTTCCATGTAATCGTATTTTGTTTGCGTCCGGCCAAAGCCCTGATTAATAGAATCCAGAAAACAATTTGTTGTGGAAATCCCCCCACACGATATTCAGTAAATTAGACAGCCGGGAGACCAGGGAGTAGAAGAACCGGATAAGGATAATGATACCGGTATACATCAACATATTCTGCCATCCCTCTTTCCATAAAAGATAAAACGGAGAAAAAGTTGTGATAACTGCAAAAAAGAAAAGCCAGCAGTACACTCCCTCCGAAGAATTGGAATACATTCCGGGAAAATCCGTGAATAGACTCTTTCAGGGTATTATACATATGACAGGAGATATCGTTCTTACCTAAAAGCACAGCTACCCTGAGTTTTTTTGTGTTTATATAATTTCATGACCGCCATATCTTCCACCGGGTTGTTACGTACCTGCTTATGAGGCTGTAACTTTTGATAAACCTGTTTTTTGAAAAGCATACATTGTCCGTTGGCTGCGGTAAAAGCAGTCCAGGGAATTAGCCTGACGAAAGAAAGCGGTAGCAGAGTGGTCAGAATCCAGTTCATAAGCGGAACAGCCAACCATACCCCATACCCTTTTACCGATTGCCGTGGAAATAAAGAAAGCAGTTGCAATTTTTTATTTTCCAGATAAGTGATACTATTTTCCAGGAATCCTTTTCCGACTCTTACATCTGCATCTAAAAAGAGAAAGTATTCTCCTTTAGCCTGTTGCGCTAATTGATAACAGGCATAGTTTTTTCCGGTCCATCCCTCAGGTAATTCTTTTCCTGAAATTAACCGGACCACCGGATAAGAACGGCTGATTTCCTGTGTCCGGGCGGCTGTATTATCCGTTGATTGGTCGTCATAAATAAGTATCTCTAAGGGTTGGTTGGCAAGTTGTTGGAAGTCTTTTAAAAGAAGGGGCAGGGTCTTTTCTTCATTACGTGCCGGAATAAGGACAGACAGAGAGCCTGTATGCATAGGAGAAAGATAGGCCGGCAGGTAAGGAGAGGAGAGCCGGTTATAGAAAACAATCAGTAAACGTACGCAGGCAAATACCCATATGAAAAAACTAATCATATCCATATTTTCTGCAAATGGGTTTTACATTGTTGATAAAAGTCGTTGTAAAGCTTTTCTATGGTTTCTTTTCCGCTTCTTTCCGGTGAAGAGATTAAATGATGGAAAATGTATAATACCGGTTTTCTTCCGGCATGGTAATCCACCAGATTCACATTGCATACAATCCGGGTACCGGAAGGTAATTGTTTAAGCAAATACAGGATTCCTTTTTCAAAGTGGATATGATTTACATGCATAGATTCAATCCTTCCCTGAGGAAACAGTAAAACCATATTCGCAGGGTCTGCCAGTACTTGTGCCGTATAGTGCAGGCTGGCCAGAATATCCCGGCTTTGCGGACGGATGGAGTAAGCGCCTGCTTTATTTAATACAGGATGTTTAAGTAATTCATGTTCCAGCATCATCACATGGAAAAGACGGTGGTAATGTTGCTCATTTAAACGATACTGAATAAACCCGTCCCACCAGCAGAAATGATTTGCCAGAACCAAAAGAGACCCTTCAGGTACCGTTTCCGGACCTATTATACGTATATCCTGAAAAGCTCTGTCCAGCTTAAAACCTGAAAAAACCGGCAGACACTCCGGCCACTCCATGTATGTCGGGCAGTAATCATCGTCCGGTGATTAAAATAGCAATTCCAATTAATAGAAAGAAGAACCATTGAGTAACAAACAACCAGCGTGCCGGAGAATTATCCGTACGGATATGTAAGTATTCAAAACCGGCATGATACACCAAAGCAGCTATAAACCAGGCAATAAAATTACTGGCTGGCGGATATCCTCCGGTAAATTGCCACATATGCATGGCCGGAGCTACCCATTCCATAAGTGCGTCGTATAGAATCATCAGGATAGCACCTGAAAGAATTCTGCCTGTTGCACTGTGAAACTGCCGGGATACAATAGCCCGGGAGGAATAGACCAGAAATAACCAGTTTATGCCTATGATAAGCGGAGTCTGATGCACCTTCCAGCCTAACCCTTCTGCATAGGCATATTCCCCGAATATTTTACCGGTAGATGTACCCACCATTTCCAGCAGGAAAGAGGAAAGGATAATAAACAGAAACCAACTTATCGTACGGATATTCCATTCCTTGTGATAATAAAAAAGGATGCCGGTAACCAGTAAGAGAGAAAGAGGAGTCAAAAAAACAAACCAGCTACGGGCCCAGGGAATAATAAACAACAAATACCCTACTATGTAAAAACGAATGAACAGAGCAGGTAACGTATGGACGGATATCAGTTGTGAATGCTCATTTGCCATACATTTCCAGAATTTCATTTTCTACAATGGAAGCACTGGCCAGGCATAACGGAATGCCACCTCCCGGATGTACACTTCCACCTGTAAAAAACAGGTTTTGAATTTGCTTTAAATGATTCGGGTGACGCAGAAATGCCGAAAATATTGAGTTGGATGAGGCTCCGTATAAAGCCCCTTTATCACTGCCTGTACGTTCCTGTATAGTTAACGGGTCGGCAAATTCTTCTACTGCAATGCACGGTTCAATATCCGTCTGTAAAGCTTTACTCAGGGATTGAAGGATTTTTGCGCGTGCTTTCGTACGAACCGTTTTCCAATCCTGTCCGTTATCAGCTGGTGCATTTATCATAACAAACCAATTTTCGCATCCTTCAGGAGCATCACTCTGTACTACCCTTGAACTGATAAAGAGATAAATTGTAGGATTGTCCGGGTACCTCTTTTGTTTGAAAAATAGCGTTAAATTCTGCTTTATAATCCGGAGAGAAAAAGATATTATGCAATTCCAGAGAAGGAAAAGCTCTGTTCATTCCCCAGTAAAAGATGATAGCAGAAGATGATTTTTCCGAACGGCTGAGACGTCCTTTCAGCGGATGGTCTTTCAGCAGATTGTTAGCCAGTGTACTAACATCTATTCCTGAGATGTAAAGGTCATACACATGGGTTTCGTCTCCTGTTCGCAAACCGGTAATCCGGTCGTTTTCCCTTATCAATTCATCCACAGGAGTATGCATGCGGAATTCTACTCCTTTGGTCGTTGCTACATGATAAATCGCTTCTACAATTGAATACATTCCTTTTTCAGGAAACCAGGCTCCCATATTATTTCCCAGATGGGCAATCATATTCAGGGTAGCAGGGGCACGATACGGATCAGAGCCATTGTAAGTGGCATATCTGTCGAATACCTGAACGATTTTGGGATCCGAAAAATCTTTCCGGTTTGCCTGATGCATTGTCCGGAAGAAATCCAGTTTGTATAACTTACGTCCCATCTGTTGGTAAGCAGGGGTACGGAAAGCAGAGAGTTTACCAAAAGGCCGGAACAGGAAAACAGGTGCGCTTAATTTATATACTTCTTTGGATTGTTCCAGGCGTTTGAGCACTGCCGCTACCGGCTGTTGTGTCTCCCTTTCCAACTCTCCCGCCAGTTGTTCTTTATCCTGGTAAAAATCAAAACAACTTCCATCCGGATAAAAATACCGGCAGCTGACCGGTAACAGGCGGTAAAAAAGGTAATCTTTTATATCTTTCCCGGCTGTGTTGAATAACTCTTCAGCCAGTTGAGGAAGTGTAAATAAAGAAGGTCCTGTATCAAAGCGGTATCCTCCTGTATGGATTTCGGATAATTTGCCTCCCAGACGGTCGTTTTTTTCATATACCGTTACATCATGGCCCTGCATTATCATGCGTAAGGCAGCAGCCAACCCACTAATACCGGCTCCGATAACGGCAATTTTCATACAATCGCCTGAAAAGATTCTACAATACGAGTGCCATACTGGTCGAATAACTGACGGAACCAGATTGTAAAATGTTCCGGATGTTCCAGTAGAGCCAGCCGGATTTGTCCGGGATGCAGGTATTGATACTCTTCGGCTTCGTCCGGGCAAAGGGTGGGGAATTCATCTGTTATTCCTAACAGTACATGATCCAGTTCATGCTCGGTTAAGCCGTTTGAAAAAGAGGCTTTATACTGAAAAGAGAAAAGAGGAAACAGATCGGTACGTAAGTTTAACTCCTCTTTTAACCGGCGGTGTGCTGCGTCGGATAGACCTTCTCCCGGAGCAGGATGGCTGCAACAACTGTTTGTCCATAACCCACCGGAATGATATTTATGCCCGGCCCGTTTCTGTAACAATAAATTTCCTTCCGAATTAAATATGAAAACAGAGAATGCACGATGTAAAGCGCCGGTACGGTGAGCCGCCCATTTTATTCATAGTGCCAAGGAATTGGTCTTGCGGAGTGACTAAAGTTACCATATATTACTGTAAATTTTGGATAGTTTAATTTTACTATATGCTTTGCAGAACAGGTACATTTTCCGGAAATTCGAAATACGTATCCGTTGGTATAATAACTGTTCGGCTTTTGTTTTTTCGATATCGTGTGTCAGCGATTTATAATACAGATAGGCTGTGTAGACTCCCAGCCGGGCGCAATCCGGTAAACGGCGGATACCCTCCAGTGCAAACCGGTAATCTTCCATGATATCCGCTGAAATTTCCTTTTTATTTTCTTCATTTAAAGGGGCTTCCTTTAAAGCCGGAAAATATACCCGGTGTAAAGCAGCCGTATCATGTTTTAAATCCCGTAAAAAATTAATTTTCTGGAAAGCGGCTCCCAATCTCCGGGCATAAGGAGCCAACCGTTCAAATTCTTTTTTATCACCGTTTACAAATACACATAAACACATGAGCCCCACGGCTTCAGCTGAGCCATAAATATACACATTAATCTCCTCAGGTGTAAATTGTTTTTGTGTTAAATCCGCACGCATACTGGCAATAAAAGCCTGGATAAGATGATCCGGTATATTATATTTACTGACGGTATGTTGAAATGAATTCAATACCGGATTTAAACTGATGCCTTCCTTCAGTGCTTTGTAATATTCTTTCTCGAAATCATCCAGCAGTTTTGCTTTATCGTACTGGTGGAAGGTATCCACAATCTCATCGGCTAACCGTACGAATCCATAGATACTGTAAACGGCATCCTGTATACGGGTATCGAGACATTGTACTCCGATGGTAAACGATATACTGTAGGTACGGGTCACCATACGGCTGGTTTCAAATGAAACATTATAGTAAAGCTTATCCATACATCATCACTTTTTTGCAGATATTTAAGGGCTTGTCCTGCTGCAATTTTTCCGGATATAACAGCCGGAGGAATTCCCGGGCCGGGAACGGTTAACTGACCTGTATAAAACAGATTTTTTAGTTTCCGGTTGAATATTTTAGGTTTCAGGAAAGCCGTTTGTAATAATGTGTTGGCTAATCCATACGCATTCCCTTTATACGCGTTGTATTCGCGGATAAAATCCTTACATCCAAAGGATTCGTAGAAAAGAATATCTTCCCGGAGAGATTGGCCGGTTACTATTTCCATCCGGTTGATAATCTCTTTAAAATACATTTCCTTTACTTCCGGAGTCTCTTTCAGTCCGGCAGCCAAAGGAATGAGTATAACGGCACTCTCTTTTCCTTCGGAACCCATCGTTGCGTCGGTCTGCGTAGGAAAGCTGGCATAAAATAACGGTTTCTTAGGCCATTCCGGTGTATCATAAATCTTTTCAGCATGACGGTCGAATGAGGCATCAAAGAAAAGCGTATGATGGGATATATTTTTTAACTTCTTATTAAAACCAATATAATATAATAACGCTGAGGGAGCCATGACCCGGTTTTGCCAGTATTCTTCCGTATAATTCCGGTAAGGGGTATCCAGTAACGTTTCTGTATGGTGATAGTCGGCCGACGAAATAACCAAATCGGTTGCCATTGTATAGTCGTCAAATTGTATACCCGTTACCCTGTTCTTATGGGTAATTAACTGTTTAATAGGGGAAGAGGTATGTATCCGTACTCCCAGGCTTTCAGCCAGTTGCCTCATTCCTTTTATCACCTGATAAAGACCGCCCCGGACGTGCCAGGTGCCCAGTTTCATATCCGCATGATTCATAAACGAATAGAATGCCGGTGTATTCTGAGGTTTCGCACCCAGAAATAAAACCGGAAATTCCAGAATCTGTTGTAAATGTGGATTATGTATCCGGTTGCGGACTTTATTACGAATGGAATAAATAAATTCAGAAACCCGTTTAACGGTATCTGGGGTAACCAACTCCCAGGGGGTAATCCCCGGACGGTATACAATCTCTTCCATTGCAACCTGGTAATTTGAAAGCACCCTCTTTCAGGATTTGCCGGAGCGCCTCACTACTACCCGGTTCATGCTGCTCAAAAAGAGAATACAACCTGAGCTGGTCTGCCGGAACCGGGATAGAATCATCTTTACCGAAGTAAACCTGGTATCCCGGGTTCAGGCGTATTAAGTGATAAAAATCGGATGGGGTGTATCCGAAATCGGCGAAAAATTTTTCTAATACGTCGGGCATCCAGTAGAAAGTGGGCCCCATATCAAAGGTAAATCCCTCTTTTTTATATTGACGGGCACGCCCTCCGATAGTTTTATTCTTTTCATATACAGAAACCTGGTAGCCGGCCTTTGCCATATAACAGGCTGCAGAGAGACCAGAGAATCCCGAACCAATGATTGTTACTTTTTCCAATGAAAATGCAAATTAGTAGTTTCAATAATAACCTTTTTCCGGCATGTTTTGTTTATATGGATTTGCTTTACGGAAAATAAACAACCTTTGTATAGGGATGGATAGTGAGACGGCTATAGGATGGATGAAAATAAATTACCCTTTAAAAACTAACGGAAAACAGGGCTTCTGCCTGTATATTTCCATAGGTCGTCGGATTAATTACCCGTACGCCTAATGAGATAGGATAATCGAGGCGGAAAATATTCCAGTCCGCAATTAAATCACCCCCAAATGACTGTTGGTTCGTCCAGTCACCCTTTTTTAATGCCTGCGTACGCGACAAGTCATAGAACAGATTGGTACGGATACGGCGTACATAGGCCCATGCACCCAGACTTACATCCGGGCAAAAAAGACTAAAGGCATAATCCGCTTTAAAAGCATACTGCTGGCGGGAACGGAAATTATAATGGTATCCCCTGGGTTTATCCAGTAATTCTTTCGGATTATACATCGACTTATTATCTACCGGCTGGTATTGATACCCTCCTCTGAGCATCAAACTATGGTTGCGTAGCAAACCAGGCCAGTAAGTGGTAAGACGGGCAGCATATAAACTGGCAAAATTCTCTGTCTGGAAAGGTGTATGCAGATATTGCAACCGCATTTGATATCCCCACCGGGGTAGAATATCTTTCTGTGCCATTTTACGGTATTGATAAAAACGGAGCTCACCCAACAGATACTGGAACATTCTCATCTTACCACTGTGGATTTGCTGGTACTTAACAGAATTATTGAAATAGGTCAGGGAAGGTTGTATACCCTGTATGTAATGATTCCGGGTCAGGTTGAAAGGAACGTATACACGGGCTTCCAGTTCCATATTTTTTCTATCCGGATAATATCCGTTCGTATACGTGTTATTGTCTTCATCGGTTTTCCATACGATATCCAGAGCCTGTCCTCCATAATCCAGCGTCACATCAAAAACCGGATACCATCCCATATATGTAAAAGATAATTTTCCATGCATATGATTATCTTTCCAGTAAACACCGGCCTGGGTAATGGTGGTATTTAACTGATTCTGTGAAATAACAGTAGCACCGGGTTTAACGATAGTTTTAAAGTCGTCCGTATTAAAATTAACAGCCTCTGTTACATCATAGTAGAAAGGTGCCCAGCTATGAATGTTAAACAGGTGGGACAGTTTGCGGTAAGGCCTGGGGTCAAAAGGAATTGTTTCCATAGTCACAGTATCTAGGTTAAATCCCTCCTGCTGTGCTACAGTTTCAGCCAGGGTAAACGTATACGGCTGGGTGAAATCGGTTTCCTTTTCGGCTAAATCTTCTTTTTGGATGGCTTTGACACTATATCCCTGCGGAGTATAATCGGCCACTAAAAGTTGATTATTGGTTGCCGAAACAGCCGGCTGAAACATCCCGAAACGGGCTGATGTCACCTGCCGGACAGTCTGCCCGGCCAGATCTAAACGATAAATATTATTAATACCACTGACACCCGATTCAAACCATAAACTCCCCTCGTGTGCAATCAGAGAAGTGATGTTGGCCTGGCCGGAAGGAAAAAGTGTACTCCATACCCCGGTTTTTCTATCCAGTTGTTCAATAGAAAGTCCCTCATCATTAATCGCTAAAGCAGCTATGAAATGTTCATCGACAAAAACCAGTTCTTTCAAAAAACTATTTCCGGGGGTAGTATACGTCTCTTCCCTCTCTCCGGTTTCCGTATCAAGGACAAAAAGTTGGTTTATCCCATTCCATGCAAATTGCGATACGGCTGCCTCTTTTCCATCTGTAGAAATAGCCGGAGCAATGTAGCGTTCACCCGGGGTAAGGGTCTTTATTTTTCCGGAAGTAAGGTCCAGGTATTTTAAAACAGAGTAATTCTGATGCGTCCAGCGCAGTCCGGAAACATATTCCGTCCAGTATACGCGGTTTTGGTTTACCAGAATCCGGCTGTTGATATTCCCCACATAGGCAAGAAAGTATTCTTTTCCGTTTTCCAGCAACACCAGAGACTGTAAATCTGATAAACTACTTTTTACGGCAACCACCGTAGTCTCACTCAGAGCCTGTGGATACTGATAAGAAGTGTATTGCTTACCAACAGGAGAAAGCCGGGCGGCATCCGTGAAAGGTCCGGCAGCTTCATATTGTTCTTTCCACTCATCACCCAGGAAGGCAAAAGTCTCTTTAAATAATCCATGTGTATTTATACCGGCATACTTCTTCAATGCACTGGAAAAAGGTGGTAAATGTAATATCCTGCGAGTATAACGGTCTGTCACCTTATCCCAGATATCAGCCCCGTAGGTATACCGGGCATACGCAGTCATATCATATCCCAGCGCATAAAAATTACCGGTATAGTCTTTATAAGACCCCATAAACCATTTGTCGAAAGAAAAGAAATTACCGGATAATAATTGCGTACGGTAATATAGGTTAAACTCCGGCAACCGTCCCCTGCCACTGTTTGACATGGCCGTTTCGGTCGCAACCGCATCCCCTTCCAGAAACCAGCGGGGAACAGCAAAAAAAGCAACCCCCGAAACCTGTTCACCGGCAATATAATAAAGCGGTCTGAAAATACCTTTCATTAATTTTCCGGTCTGGTATACATGGCGTGATTCATGTACTGCCAGTTGACGGTCCCACGCCTGTGCATATAAATCCGGTGAAGGAGTCGTAATCAGTTCCATCCGCCGGGGTGCCCAGGCCACTATTCCGTTGGAAAGCATATTGCCGGGATGTAAAATCACAGGAAACCTGCCTTTCACCGGTTGCCCCATGGTTTTTCCTAACTGAGGATATACATTTTCCAGAAACTGAGTATACCGCCAGGCCAGCGAA
The DNA here is from genome assembly GCA_020860805.1 of Tannerellaceae bacterium. Taxonomy (GTDB): domain Bacteria; phylum Bacteroidota; class Bacteroidia; order Bacteroidales; family Tannerellaceae; genus UBA4116. The sequence goes on from JAJBTP010000521.1 coordinate 12,253, forward strand.
TCAATCCCACGGGGGTAAATGACTTTATAATGAGGAGTTGATACATAGTTCCACTTTAACCGTGCCGGATCAGTCCCATAATCAACGAACTGTGCTTTTAACAGAAAAGATAAAAACAGAAAACAAATAAGAATGCCGGAACGGTATAATGA
>JAJBTP010000461.1 GCA_020860805.1 Tannerellaceae bacterium
TCACTAACCAGGCCGATAAAGCTACGGTAGAAAAACACTTTGAATTAAAAAAATCACAACTTCCCAATGGAAATTTATTCAGTATTTTTAATGAAAACCTTTCTATATGGGAAAAAGATGCTTTAATGTTCCTGTATGCCTATATGCCTATAGGTGACTTTACCGATTATGATGGAGAATTTTATCTGAACAATGTACGCCAGACTCAAAAAGCAAAAGAAGTGATGCCGTGGGGAAAGGACATTCCGGATGATATCTTCAGACATTTTGTATTACCGGTACGTGTCAACAATGAAAACATGGATGATAGCCGTATGGTCATGTATGCAGAATTAGAAGAACGGGTAAAGAATCTTTCTTTATACGATGCAGTATTGGAAGTCAATCATTGGTGTCATGAAAAAGTCACCTATACCCCGTCCGATGCCCGTACCAGCTCTCCCCTTTCTTCTATGAAATCAGCTTACGGACGTTGTGGGGAAGAATCTACCTTTACGGTTGCTGCTTTACGGTCAGTAGGCATTCCGGCGCGTCAGGTATATACGCCCCGTTGGGCACATACCGATGATAATCATGCATGGGTAGAAGCATGGGTAGATGGAACATGGTATTTCCTGGGAGCCTGTGAACCGGAACCGGTTTTAAATATGGGATGGTTTAACGGACCAGCTTACCGGGGTATGTTAATGCATACCAAAGCGTTTGGTTATTATGAAGGTCCCGAAGAAGTGATGGAGCGGACAGCAGCTTATACCGAAATTAATGTCACAGATAATTATGCACCAACTGCTAAAGCTACTATTCTGGTTGTAGATGAAAATGGAACGCCTGTAGAAGATGCAGATGTTGAATTTAAAATATATAATTACGCAAGTCTCTACTCTGTAGCCCGTAAGCAAACAGATAAAGAAGGCAAAGCATTTCTTTCTGCCGGAAAGGGTGATATGATAGCATGGGCAACCAAAAACGGTAAAATCGGATTTGAAAAAGTATCTTTTGGTAAAGACGATGTAGTAACCATTACACTGAAAGAAAGAGCGGCAGCATTGAAAGATACTAAGATGGACATCATTCCCCCGGTAGACGGAACAATTCCGGTTACTGTTACAGAAGAGCAGGTGGCTGAAAACGCCAAAAGATTACAGGAAGAAAATGCGATACGCAGTGCTTATGTAGAGACATTTTATACAGAGGAGAAAGCAAAAGAACTGGCGAAAGAACTGGGAACAGATACAGAACAAACAGTAGCTGTAATGATTGGTAGCCGTGGAAACTACAATACAATAGAAAGTTTTCTTAAAAACACGCCCAAAGAATTACGTCCACAAGCTTTAGCATTATTACAGACGATCTCTGCAAAAGACCTGCGTGACACACACGAAGTTGGTACATTAAAAGATCACTTGGATAATACTCGGAATAAAGAGAACTCTTTATATGTTCCTTATATCATGAATCCCCGGGTTAGCAATGAATTGATAACTCCTTACAAAGAATTCTTTCAAAAAGAACTGGATGCTTCTTTAGCAACTCAGGCTACCGAAAATCCGCAAAGACTGGTTGATTGGGTAAAAGAAAATATTCAAATAAACAACGAATTAAATCCTCAGTTAATTCCCATTATGCCAAAAGGAGTCTGGAAAGCAAAAGTAGCAGATACACATTCCAGAAATATCTTCTTTGTTGCTGTGGCCAGAAGTTTGGGCATACCTGCACGTATTGAATCAGTTACACAAAAGGTTCAATACAATCAGAACGGAACATGGTTTGATGTAGATTTTGAGGCGGATAAACAGGCCGGAACTAAACAGGGAAAAGTAGTAGCCGCATACGCTCCTATTAAAACATTACCGGATCCTAAATATTACAGTCACTTTACTATTTCAAAAGTCCTGCCTGATGGGAAATTACAAACCCTTAATTTCCGGGCCAGTGCAAATGTTGATATGGGATTAGGAAATACCTGGAGTGGTATCCTGAAACGTCCGTTTGTATTGGATGAAGGCGATTATATGTTGGTTACCGGAACCCGGTTAGCAAATGGTGGAGTTTTGAATCAATCAACTTTCTTTACTATCGAGCCGGATAAAACTACCTCCATTGAACTTATTATGAGAGAAAATCCGGATGAGATTCAGGTTATCGGTACGTTGGATGCGGAAGCCCTTTACCAATCAGCAGACAGCCGTCAGGAAACCAGTATTCTGGCCACTACCGGCAGGGGTTATTTCATTATTGGTATCCTGGGTTCACGCCAGGAACCAACAAATCATGCCATGCGTGATATTGCAGCATTCAAATCTGATTTCGAAGATTGGGGAAGAAGTATCATTCTGTTATTCAAAGATGAGCAGAACCTGAATAACTTTGATAAGAATGAATTTGGTAGTTTACCATCAACCATTACATATGGAATAGATAGGGATCATCTTATAACGCAAATGATTGCAAATGGAATGAATCTGACAAATACCAATAATCTCCCGATTTTTGTTATTGCCGATACCTTCGGACGTATTGTATTCATATCACAAGGATATACAATCGGTTTAGGTGAACAAATGATGAAAGTTATCCATCGTCTATAAATAATATTTATGTAATTGCATAAACTTAATAAATTACACAAAATACGCTGAGTAAACCAGAATCCCGCAGAAAATTATTTTCAGGAATATTTACTTCGAAAATAATTTTCTACGGGATTCTATGTTTTCTGTACAATTTGTGTGCTTTTCGGCTATTATTAAAATAAACCGTTCAAAGACCAGTTATTATCAAAGTAGCCTGCCGCTTCCACAGCATCCAGACCATCTTTCAATATATCTGCACGGAAAATCATAACATCTGGAAAACCGGTTATACCTGAAATATAATTATTAGGTGAAGTAGCCCACATACCGGCATCGCCTGTTCCTGCTACTACACCGACCAAAGCATTTTCATTACCCGGATGTGGATATACAAAATAAGTACCTAAATCATCTCCGGTCAACGTATGTGTCCCTGCTGTTATTTTATTTTTAGCCACCTGTATAGGAGCATCTTTTAATAAGAGGTTCCAGGCTCGATTGGTATCTTTATTTCCATAAATCACCACATTACGACCAGCATATTTGGTTAAGGAATACTCCGTATCAGGAATCACATCCATAGAACCGTTTCCACGATAATAAAATGTTTCAGCATCAAAACGGGCTTTATTTCTATACCACTCATTTTCTTTAGCAGTTCCTTTAGTAGAATAAACTAATACAACGTGGTTGGTATAAGCATATTTAAACCCACCATACCGTCCGGAATATTTCTGTTTGGTATGGATTGACGGAATCTGTTTCCATACACCATCTTCAAGTTTTAATAATACTTTTATATCAGCGGCAACCGCAAGCTGTTGCCCTTCAATATCCACAAGTACCTGTTCTGAAGTAAATGTCAGGGCGGGCATGTCCAGCGTTAAAAGTGCTATATTTTCAATAGATTCTACCCGGATAGTATCCTCTATCTGTTTAACCTTCACACGGCTAAAATCAAAAGGTTTGAGCTGTTGTTCTACCCCTACCCAATAATCCGTAGAAGAAATACCGGGTGAAGCAGTTATAAAATCAATTTCTTTCACCTCTCCTGGCGCCGGAATAGTATGCGCTTTGAAATAATCAAAAATAAGGGGCCAGTCTACGCTGATATCACCAAACCAATGTTCTCCACCCGGATATTCATAATAGCAAAAATCAGTATGAAAAGTTCCCAGTAACTCACGCATTTGACGGGCCTGTTCCGGTAACACCACCCGGTCTGCATCACCGTGGAAAATATAAACCCCAGATTGTTTCAGGTTTTCTGCCATCGTTTTAATGCGGCCACCATTGGCGCCCCGCTCAAAAGCGTTATAAACCGGATTAGCTTCATGCATCACATCACTGAGTCCGGAACCATAACGGGCAACATCCGGATAACCGGCACAGGGAGCTATCGCTGCAAATTTATCAGGATATGTAGTTCCCAGTACCCAGGTACCATGTCCACCCATAGAATGACCGGTCAGATAAGTTTTGGATAAATCAGGGTTATATACCCGTCTGGCGTCTTCCAGGACTTCAAGCGCATCCAAACGCCCCCATTCTTCCCAGTTAAAACCATAAGGTCGACGATTTGTAGCTGCAATAATATCTGTCCAGTCCTTACATTGATAGGCACGCGCCTGGTTTCGGGCTTCTACCCCAGCCCCGTGCACAGTCAGCACCATGGCTTTAGTATCTCTCTGATTTTCTCTGATAGCCGGAGCTACACTATAATATTGTACACTCCCATCTATAGTACTAATAAAAGTACGTTCATGATGAACCGAAGGAAGTACTTTACGAAGAGAAATCTGTGTCTGGTCCATTAATTTTCCGGATTTATCCAGTAACTCCAATTGAACATTTACATTACCTGTTTCTTGTGTAGCAATAGCAGGTAATTGATATTTTAACTTCCGGACACTCAACGGCATTACTTCATTCGTTTTGTATTCGACACTTTCACCACTTTCTAAAGTAGCCCGAATAGTTAATCCTTTCAGCGGTTTTTCAGACACATTGAGAACCCGGATAGCAGCCCATTTAGCCTCTGTATCGCCTATGATAAGATCCGGAACTGTCATATCCCGTTGTGTAAACATAACTGTTTTCTCTGGCTTTACCAGTTTGGAAGTTACTTTACCAAAACGTCCGGATGTATAAACAATTTCATTCAACCCTTTTTTCAACTTAACCGGAGTTAATGTATATCCAAAATCATAATGATCCCCTTCATATGGAAATCCATTAATATACGTACGGGTTCCTCCGGTAGTCTCCAACAAAGCTATCTGTTCGACCGGAGACTCATAAGCCGTATATAAATAGGCAGAACGCAGGTAAGGATGCCGGAATACACCACTTGAATCCGCAGATATGGACGTCCATGTCCACAAATCAACAGGAGCGAGTTCTACATTATTCCTACGGAAAGGTTGCCCTACAGTAATATCAGAAGCATTTGAATAATTGTAGGAAAGAGTTTCTCCGTCCCGGGGAGTAGTAAACTTTTCTGTAGCATACAACCAGGCAATCATATCCTGTCCATTAAACAAGGTACCCGGATTTACCGGACCTCGTAAAAATAAACCATCACGAAAATGATGAAAGACTTCTCCTTCATCCGTTTTCTCAATTTTTTCCTGTCCGAAAATGGTGACAATATTCTGAGCAGAGACAGATTGTGAAGGAGTAAAAAGTGCCAGTATCCCACCAGCCAGCATTACGGATAAAGCTTTGTGTTTTAGATTCATTTGTTTATTTATTAAAGTATCAGGCCTAAAATTAGTCATTTTAAATAAGAATAATTAAGTTCTTTTCTGTGACTTTTTCATTTCTCTTCTACAAAAACAAGTTTTTTTCTTTCATCCTTCACAGGATTAAGGGTTTATTATTACCAGTGCGTAACTTTTTCAACGGGTGTGCATAAGTATATCAATGGATGTGCGTAACTCTTCTAACGGGTGTGCGTAACTATTTTACTGGGTGTACGTAACTGAGCCATAGTTACGCACGGGTATTTTATACATTTCGTACATCCGGTAAAATAGTTATGCACAGACCAGATTCCAATTTCGGAGACATAGTCAAAGTTCAGTGAAGAGGTCATCCCAACTTTAAGATAACCTCTTTTCTATATAACGGAAAAAATCTTTTATCAAAAATTAAAATTGGCTCCAACCATCGCACTAATTCCCTGTAACGGATAACCAGGCAAGAGTTCATATTTCTGGTTTAATACATTATTTATTTTCACATATGCGCCTATCATATCATTAATAGAATAGGTACCTGTCAGGTTTAATTCACTAATATTCTTCATTTTTACCTGCTCTCCGAAATACCAGCCGTACCTTCCACTGGCAAGTTGATAATCGGCAGACACAGTTAAATTATTAACAGGACGAATATCAAAACCTAAATTAAATTCCAGTTCCGGTTTACCATAAGGCTTTAAATCATCTTTCATATTCCAGTTATAATAAACCGTTTTCAAATAAATATCGACAAATTTCTGATACGCATATTTTAATTCCACACCTCCTTTAAATGCTTTGGAATTAATAAAAGTCTGCTTACTTACATTTCCCCATTCAGCAAAACCCACTACGTCAGGAAATCCCTGCACAAAAAACATATCATCAGCCGTTATTTTGTATCCGGTAAAAACAGTAAACCAAAATCCGGGAACAATTCCGCTTTTAACTCCTAAAGTAGCATCCAACCAGGTTCTTGAAGGTAAAGCATAGAGGGATAAATCAGCATACCGATTCTGTTGAGTTAATTGATAAGCACTATTGGACTGAATTTCACCGGTTGCATGAAAAAAGAGAAGTGTTTTATCCACAAATTCTGTCTGTGCCGAAATATTAGGAGAAACGAAAAATCTCTTATTATTTCCGGTAAAAAACATAACATTAGCGCCTATTTTTACATCCAGATTAGATTCCGATATTCTGTAATAAGGAGTCAAAGTAACTTCCGCATAATTTTTATAGGTATCCAGGAGACCGGCAGGCGCACTATAACCAAAATAATCCAGTCTGGCATCTACACCGACTAATTGATTATCATTAAATCCGGCGTTCAGGCCTCCTTTTATCCCAATAGCGTTTTCAGTAAGTCCATCATAGTCTTTTGACAGGCTGTAACGTTGTGAAAAATTAGTATAACTCAAATCCAGTACATATCCAACCGGACTATTTGCGTGGGAGGCAATACCAGCATATATTCCAATCTGTTGATTTCCCTGATAGGTATCCATGTCAAAGTCATCAGTAACAGAAAAAGCAGGGTCAGGCAAACCATAATAATTAAAAGCAGTATATCCATACTTTGCTCCCACCTTCAGAGCAAAATTATCAAATGAATGTTTGTAATTAAGCCCCCCTAAATTATCATTCAGTTTAGCCTTGACTTTTTCGTCCGATTCCAGATATTTAACCTTTCCGTTTGTAGAACGATGCGAGAAGAAAACATTTAATTTATCTGTTTCGGTATTCAGAATATGATAACCGATATCACCATTTACATTCGTGTAGGTTCCTATACCAAAATTAAAATAACCTTTACGCTGATTGTACAGAATATCCGTCATTACATTTCCCGAAGGCAATACATTGATTTCCTTATTTGGTTCTACCGGTAAAGAATACGAAGCATACTCGATAGAGGTTCTCTTTACTTCCGGCTCCTGAACGGTGGGTAAAGTATTCACTTTATTAGCATCCTGTACGGTAGGATCATATTCTCTCTCGAGTGTCATCTCGCGGGAAAGGTCAGGATTATTCTCCTGGGCAGCCAATCCACCGGCCAATACAGCAACCATTGCTGTCAATATTACTTTGTTGGTATATATTGTTTTCATCCTTTCTGTCAATCATTAAGTTTATTCAATCTGTTCTGGATCATCTCTGCGATATCATCATTTGCCGTATAGTTATTTTTCAGGCTGTTCAAATACTGAAGTGCCTGGAATGTATCACCCTGACGGATATAAACATCTGCCAGCAGGATAAAACCACGGGCCAGCCAATACTGATGTGGAGTACCGTTTTCAATAAAGTTCATCAACACTTCTTCAGCTTTTTCATTTTGTTCCGTATCATAATAATACTGTGCTAACAGATATTTTACTTCTGCTCCATATGCTGTACGGGTATCAGCACTTAAAGAGAGTAAATCGGCCTGTGCCTGATTAGCTTCTCCCATTGCCAGATAAGCTTTCGCACGGATATACCGGGCTTCCGACTCTATCTCCGGGGATAATTTATCCTGTTTCAATAAACTTTCTGCCGCTATTAATGCATCCTGCTGTTGACCCGTCATCTGCGCTGTACGCATAACACCTACTTTGACCGCCTGACGGTTTTCAGGACTTTCAGCTATCAAATCCAGACGTTTGAAGCTCTCCAGTGCTGCATTGTAGTCTTTATCCAGATATTGTATTTCAGCAATCCGGGCTACAGATTCTTCCAGAAATTTAGTATCTCCACTATCCAACACCAGATTGTAATATCTTTTTGCTTCTTCATGTTTTTTCTGTGAGAAAGCAATACTTGCCAGATAAAAATTAGCATTCGGGCTGAAAGCACCCTGAGGATATGTTTGCAGATAATTTACCAGACTCTTACGGGCTTCTTCATTCTCACCTCTCATAAATAATTTTTCTGCAGCCAGATACGTTAAAGAATCCTGCTCGGATACTTCCAGACATACACTACCTCCCAGGGAGTTCACATAGGATGCATACGAATCTATATCATTCATCTCTACATATACAGACTTCAAATCCTGGGCAGCCACTTTAGCTTCTTCACTACCCGGATAATTTTTAATGACATTTTTATAGGCTTCTACCGATTTCTGAAGTTGATTATCATTGAAATATAAAAGCCCTAATTGAATACCACCTTTTCGTGCCAGACTACTTTGGGGGAAACGGCTTGTCAGACTTTCAAATGCCTGGGCAGCCTGGGGATAATTTTCCAGCAACACATACGAACGTCCTTTTTCAAACAAAGCATCATCTACGTATTGTGATTCCGGAAAATCACGAATCAACTGATCCATCATACTGATTTTACCCCTGTAATCTTTCTGCAATCCCAGTACATATCCTTTCTGGTAAATAGCATAATCACCAGCCGAAGGACGGGTTTCCGCTGCTCTGGAATAATTCTGCTCAGCCAAACTAAACTGACGGTTATGGAAGTAACAGTCTCCAATCCGGTTATAAGCATCCGCAAACGAAGCAGACTGTTTATCCGGTTCAGCTTCCTGATACTGACGGAAACGACTTAAGGCATCATTATAACGTTTCATCTTAAAATAACTGTATCCCATACCATAGTAAGCCAACGGATACATATCGGATGAACGCTGACGACTGTTATTCAGATAAGCCTGATAATCAGAAATAGCTTTAGCATATTCTCCGGTACGGTAATAAGATTCTCCCCGCCAGAAATAGGCATCATTCCGTGCCTGTAAATTATACATACCCAGGCTTATAGCACGGTTGAAATAATCAATAGCTTCATCCATCCGGACATTTGCAAACTCCTGAGTTCCTAATTGGAATAAAATAGCCTGCTTAGCTTCCAGAATACGGGTACTTGGATTTTTTATCTTTTCTATAGAAGTTAAAGCAGCCTGATAGTTTTTAGTAGTCAGGTATACTTCTACCAAATAATCATTCACCTTATCCGCATACCGGGAATTAGGAAAATCATTCAGGAAATTTTCAAAGATAGTAACCGATTCGCCGAATCCGGTAAAAGAGGTTTCATGAATAATCAAAGCATAATTATAGGTAGCTACTTCTTTAATTTGTTTATCATAAGATGCCTTTGCTGCTGTTTCAAAAGCCAGCCGGGCCCGGTTTTTATCATTTAGTTTCAGATAACTCTGCCCAAGATACAGATTAGCACTTTGGGCCAGTTCATCATCTACCTGAATAGTACCACCTAACACGTCTACCGCCTGTTGATATTCTTCTTTATTAAAATAACACACACCCAGAATATATAAATCACCTCTTAAAGGACGGTCTGCTAAACGAATATATTTACTCAGATATTCAATGGCTTTATCCTGATTACCTGTATGGTAATACGAATTACCAATAATCCGGCACACTTCTTCGTTATTATCACTGGTTGGATAAGATGCTAATAATTCTTCTCCGTCTTTGATAACCCGGTCATATTTTCCTTCCATAAAATTGATTTGAGCAATATAATAAAGAGCCTGTTCACGATAAGCAGGGTTCTCCTTTAAACGTGAGAATTCAATCATGGCATTGGGATAATCGCCGGCTGCATAGTCGATATAGGCAACATAATATCCTGAAGCATCTTTATAAACAGAACCAATCTGTGAAATCTGTGAAAAATAAGCACGTGAGCGCTCCAGTTCTCCTGTTTGTAAAAGAGAATAAGCCAGGCGATAACTATACTCTTCCTGTTGGACAGGACTTAACAAATCAATATTACTTTCTTCAAAATGCGAAATAGCTTCATAATAATCTTTCTCTGCAAAATAGGCTGAACCTATCAGAAAATGAATTTCATTTGAATGACGACTATCGGGATAATCCGCCAGAAATGTTTCCAGTAACTCCGTGCTATTTCCATATCCCTGTTCAAAAGCAGCATACACTAACATATAATCTGCTTCCTGAATTAAATCGCTATGGTTCACCTGATGCTTCCAGGCTTCCAGTTTATCCATACAACCGGGATAGTTTTTCAGACTAAAAAGTTCTTTTCCTTCGACAAATAAACGATCGGCAGATTCAAACTGATAAGACCGCTGGGCATGCAACATATAGCTACCTGCAAAAAGACAGAGCGGAATAAGGTATCTCCTCATGATATTTTTGTTTAAATGAGACTGTAAGGTCTTAATGTTCCACGATGCAAATATATAACAATTGACAATTGATAGTTGATAATTGACAATTATTAAGGCGAATCTTAACAACCAACTACTCTGAAAGAGTTATACTTAAATAATGACGAACAGCTTTCCGTACAGATGTTAATCCTATCTCATCCGGGCGAATTTCCGCTAAGGGCAAAATAATAATTTCTGCAGCATCATCTGCGGCCTTTAATTCATCAAATGTTTTAACGCTGCACTCAAAGAAAAGATCAAGTGTATGTACATTAAACCCCATATACGGATAAATATTAGGCAGGGAAAAAAGATATTCCGTTGAATCAATAGTCAGATTTATCTCTTCTTTCACTTCACGGGCAACAGCTTCTTCTGCATTTTCATACATATCAATAAATCCTCCGGGAAGGTCCAACGTGCCCTTTGCCGGTTCTTTGGCTCTGCGAACCAACAATAAATCTCCTTCCGTATTCCGGATAAAACAGGCAACCGAAGCTGAAGGATTAAAATAATAAACAAACCCACAACTATCACATTGTTTGGCTTTTTCATTCCGTTCAACAAACCTGTTTTTCCCACAAACCGGACAATACAGGAATTGATGGAGAGGATGGAGTTTATCCCCTCTCCCCTTAAAGGGAGAACTTTCAGCATGCGGGTTCTTTTGTATATCTTGCATTATCCAAACAGTATTAATCCAAAAAGAAAGGATTTGTATTCCTTTTGCACAAAAGTAGCAAAAACAGAACACAAATCCTTCTATCTTTTTCCTTATGTCTCCTTTAGAAGGTTAGGAAATAAGTTTTATACCTCTTTTACTTCCCAACCCAGTGCACTGGCACCTAATACGGCAGCATCACTTTCTTTCAATTGAGAAAACAGAAGTTTAGTTTTTCCTTCAAATACTTTCAGGATATTTTTCTCTAAAGCATCTTTGATTGGATTCATAATCAAATCACCGGCTTTTGTTAAACCTCCGAACAGAATGATTGCTTCCGGACTTGAGAAGGCTATGAAGTCAGCAAATGCTTCACCCAACATAGTTCCTGTTGTTTTAAAGATTTCCAGAGCAATAGGATCATTCTTCATAGCCGCATCAAATACATCTTTTGAAGTAATTGCATCCGGATCCAAATCACGTAATACACTTTCGTCATTACGGATTTCCAGGTATTCACGGGCTGTACGGGCTACGCCTGTCGCAGAAGTATAAGCTTCCAGACATCCCTGACGTCCGCAACCACACATACGACCATTGTTACGACGTACGACTACGTGGCCTAATTCACCGGCAAAACCATCGTGTCCGTACACTAAGTTTCCACCTATTACAATACCGCTACCAACACCTGTACCTAACGTAATAACAATAAAATCTTTCATACCACGAGCGGCACCGTAAGTCATCTCACCGATAGCTGCGGCATTAGCATCATTTGTTAAAGTTACAGGAACATCGTCCAGTTTTTCACTGATTAATTGAGCCAAAGGTATTTTACCTTTCCATGGCAGGTTTGGAGCAAATTCAATACAACCACTGAAATAGTTTCCATTAGGAGCACCCACGCCGATACCTTTGATTTTATCCAATCCACCCGCCTGGTCAATAACCATACGAAGAGCCTGGGTAAGTTCATCAATGTAATCGTTTACATCAGCATGTTTACCTGTCTTAATAGAACTACCATACAAGATTGTACCTCTTGCATCCACTACACCGAAAACCGAATTGGTACCGCCTATATCGATACCTACTACATAAGGTTTCTCCATGATTTCATATTTAGGATTAATAATGTATTCAAAATCGAAAAGCAAATATAAGAGG
>JAJBTP010000601.1 GCA_020860805.1 Tannerellaceae bacterium
ATCGGAACTCCCTGTGAGATGGTCAATAAAGTGCCGAATGTATGACGGTTGCTGTATGATGGGTCAGCCGTGTTTTGATTCCGCACTGTTTGGCTATATTTTTAAGAATATTATTACAACTTCCATTACTTCGGTACAGGGAAAATTCTGCTATCCCTTATAACTACAGATTTCTTACCTTATGGAAATTTCCGGTATTCTTATCTATTAGTTGAATGGGACCGGGTATCATTTCAATGCTTTCTGCATAAAAGATGCTTTTCACCCGGGTGGGTCAGCTGTCCCACCTGGGTAGGTCAGCTGTTCCACCCGGATAAAACAGCTGACCCACCCGGGTGAAAATGAATTTAGATACCTGGAACGGTCAATTTTTCAATGCTAAAAAATAAATAGGGAGGTGAAGTATCCCCAATTTTATCAGGAAGAAAAGCTGATTTTTCATACACTGCGCAATATTTAAGAGGTAATATGGTGAAGAAGTGTAAACCGGAATTTTTCTTTGGAAATCATTTCACATTTCTTTCCGGATAGTTCAGGAGTAAAAAAGAGGGTTCGGATTTTTCTTCTTTATAGGTATTGCACCTCGCAATACCTTTGCCGCTGTGTTTAAAAATAACGATGTGATGTTTAAAACGATTGTAAGGTTTTCTATCCGGAATAAACTATTTGTCGGGCTGGCCACATTAGCTCTGTTAATCGGTGGTATATATGCTATGTTGACCCTGCCGGTAGATGCGGTACCTGATATCACTAACAACCAGGTACAGATTGTAACCATTTCACCAACCCTGGCTCCGCAGGAGGTGGAACAGTTAATTACTTTCCCTATTGAAATAGCGATGAGTAATATTATGAATGTGGTAGAGATTCGCTCTGTATCCCGTTTTGGTTTATCGCTGGTAACTGTGGTTTTTAAAGAGAGTGTACCGACGCTGGCTGCACGCCAGTTAATCAATGAGCAGATCCAAACGGTACTTGATGAAATTCCCTCCGAATTGGGTACACCGGAATTGATGCCTATTACTACCGGGCTGGGCGAAATCTATCAATATGTGCTCAAAGTGGCTCCCGGGTATGAGGATAAATACGATGCGATGGAGCTGCGAACTATCCAGGACTGGATTGTGAAAAGACAATTGTCCGGGATTCCGGGTATTGTTGAAATCAATAGTTTCGGGGGATATCTCAAACAATATGAAGTAGCTTTAGACCCGGATGCTCTCTTTGCGATGGATATAACGATTGAAGAAGTGTTTGAGGCTTTACACCGGAATAATCAGAATACCGGAGGTAGTTATATTGAAAAAAACAGTCAGGCGTATTACATTCGTTCGGAAGGAATGATTAATACGGTTTTGGACATAGAACAGATCGTTGTAACCAACCGGGGAGGTATACCGATTCATATTGATGAAGTCGGTATTGTACGTTTAGGTGCACCCAAACGGTTTGGTGCTATGACTATGGACGGAAAAGGTGAGTGCGTAGGGGGAATAGCCATGATGTTGAAAGGGGCGAATGCGAACCTGGTAACCAAAGAGCTGGAAAAGCGGGTAGAACGGGTACAGAGGCTTTTACCGGAAGGAGTTACAATAGAACCTTATCTGAACCGTTCAGAATTAGTCAACCGTAATATATCGACTGTAATTGGTAATCTAATCGAAGGAGCTATTATTGTTTTTGTCGTATTAATGCTGTTTCTGGGTAATATTCGTGCCGGATTAATTGTTGCATCGGTAATTCCTTTTGCTATGTTATTCGGGTTTATTATGATGCGTGTGTTTGACGTATCGGCCAATCTGATGAGTCTTGGCGCGATTGACTTTGGAATTGTTGTAGATGGTTCGATTGTTATTGTGGAAGGAATCCTGGCCCATCTTTATACCAAAAGACTGGCCGGACGTACATTGACTGCCGAAGAGATGAACCGGGAAGTCGAAGAAGGAACAGCCGGTGTGGTACGGAGTGCTACGTTTGCCGTTTTTATTATACTGATAGTTTTTTCCTATTCTGACACTTACCGGTATAGAAGGTAAATATTTTACACCCATGGCAAAAACGTTGGTGTTTTGTATTATCGGAGCTTTAATCCTTTCTCTGACATATGTACCTATGATGGCCTCTTTATTCCTGAAACGTACTATTTCAACCAGTCCTACTCTGGCCGACCGTTTCTTTGATAAATTGAATGTAGTTTATAAAAAAGCATTAAATTTCTCACTTCGCCATGTATGGTTTACAGTTTTGTCTTCGTTTGCTGCACTTGCCGTCTCTCTGGTTTTATTTACCCGTTTGGGTGCTGAATTTATACCTACTTTGGATGAGGGTGACTTTGCTATGCAAATGACCCTGCCGGCAGGGAGTTCACTGACCCGGAGTATTGAGCTATCCAATGAAGTGGAGCGTATTTTGTTGGAGCGTTTTCCGGAAGTAAAACATGTGGTGGCAAAAATTGGTACGGCAGAAGTACCTACCGACCCAATGGCTGTGGAAGATGCAGATATTATGATTATCATGAAACCTTTTAAGGAATGGACATCTGCTAAAACCCGGGCTGAAATGGTCGGGAAGATGAAAGATGCCCTGGAACCCCTGGAGGAACAGGCGGAATTTAACTTTAGCCAGCCTATTCAGCTACGCTTTAATGAGTTAATGACGGGAGCTAAAGCGGATATTGCCATTAAGTTGTATGGCGAAGATATGGATGAACTTTACCGGAAGGCTAAAGAAGCGGCTGTATATGTTGAACAGGTTCCCGGTGCAGCCGATGTATTGGTAGAACAGGCTATGGGACTGCCTCAACTGGTGGTTAGTTATGACCGTGCCAAAATAGCCCGGTATGGTATGAATATAGAGGAACTGAATACTATTATCCGGACGGCCTATGCCGGGAGAAGCGGCGGGTATTATATTTGAAAACGAACGCCGCTTTGACCTTGTAGTCCGTATGAATGCAGATAAAGTATCTACCCTGAATCTGAATAAACTATATGTACGTACAGCAGAAGGCTTTCAGATCCCGGTGAGTGAAGTCGCTGATATCCGTTTTGAAAATGGCCCGTTACAAATCAACCGGGATGAAACCAAACGCCGTATCGCAATTGGTGTAAATGTACGGGATGGAGATATACAGAAGGTAGTGGAACAAATACAGGCGGTACTGGAAGAACATATTGAATTAAAACCCGGTTATTATTTTGAATATGGAGGACAGTTTGAAAATCTTCAAAATGCGATTGATACGTTGACAGTTGTAATTCCTGTAGCATTAGCACTGATTCTGCTGTTACTCTTTTTTGCCTTTAAGAGTATTATTTATACGCTGGTGGTCTTTTCGACTGTTCCTCTTTCTCTGATTGGAGGTATTCTGGCTCTGTGGCTTCGTGGGTTGCCTTTTAGTATTTCTGCCGGAGTCGGGTTTATCGCTTTATTTGGGGTAGCTGTATTAAACGGAATTCTGATGATTAATCATTTCAATGCCTTGCGGTATAAAAACAGATATACAATGACAACCAATCGTATTATAGCCAGGGTTGTCCACATTTACTCCGCCCGGTGTTCCTCACCGGACTGGTTGCTTCACTCGGCTTTGTTCCTATGGCTATTGCTACCACAGCCGGTGCCGAAGTACAGCGTCCGCTGGCGACTGTGGTAATCGGTGGCCTGATTATATCCACTGTTCTGACTTTATTGATTATACCTGTATTTTACCGAATGGTAAACAGTTCCATCGTTTGGAAGAAAAGCCCGCTGTACAGGAAATTATTTCTGGCTTTAAGCATATTAGTATTCTGGATACCTATGCAGGCACAACAGGCTGTTACGCTGGAGGAAGCAATTGATTTTGCCGTGGCGCATCATCCCCGGGTCCGGAGTGCAGAAGCTTCTATCCATAAGAGTCGTGTTTCCAAAGGTGAAAATTGGGATATCCCGGCTACCTCTGTCAATTATGCCTGGGGGCAACTCAATAGCGAGGTACGAAAAGATAATGAGTTAGATATTACTCAGTCATTGGGTTCACTGGTAACTCCTTTTTACCGGAATGCATTGGTTAACCGGGAAATACAAACCGGTGAATATTATAACCGTATGGTACGTAAGGAGGTGACAGCCGAAGTTAAACGCGCCTGGAGTTATTACCTGTATGCATTGGAGAATTTAGCACTTTACCGTGAGCATAGTGAATGGGTAGAACGTTTGCAGAAAGCAGGTGATTTACGGTATGAACAGGGAGATATCTCTTTATTGGAGAAAAATATAACAACTTCGCTCGTTACGGACCTACGTACTAAATTAATGCAGGCAGAAGAAGAATTACGGATTGCTACCCGCCGTTTTACCTGGGTTTGTTATTCGGATAGAACGATAGTGCCGGCTGAAACTACTCAAATTCTCTGGGTAGCTCCTGGAGGGACTGCTATTTTATCGGATGCCCACCAGGGGTACTTCCATAGTCAGGCAGAAGAGAAAAAGGCAGCTATCAGTCTGGAGAGAAGCCGGTTTTTCCGGAGTTCTCAGTTGGGTATACCCGGCAGAAAATCAGTCCGCTGAATGGGTTGGATTCATGGACGGTAGGAATTTCATTTCCAGTATGGTTTGTACCGGGTAAAAGCCGGGTTAAACAGGCAAAAATTGACCATTTTATAGCTCGTCTTGAAGCTGATTCCCAATCCCGTGAACTGGCAAATAAAGTTACTGAATTGCAGGCTCATTTGCGCCAGCAGGGAGAAGCACTCCGGTATTATACAAATGCAGCTTTACCGGAAGCGGATGCTTTGTTGAAAAGTGCTTTGATGCAGTTTTATGAAAATGATACGGACATCAATCATTTTGTACAGAGCCTGAACACAGTACGTGATATCCGTAAAGGATATATTGAAGCTATGTATGATTACAATATCACTATTCTGGAATTAGAACTTTATACTGATAATTAATAATTAAAACACTATTTATATGAAACGGAACTATCTGTCTATACTCATAGTATGTCTGTTGGTAGCCTGTGGAAATCCGGAAAAAGAAAACAGTTCTGCAGAAATAACTCCTGTATCTATTACCCAGGAAACTGTAATTGTAACAGATAAGGAGCCCGATTTATCTGAGATTATTCCGGATGATGTCTATCTGAACGGAACGATTATACTGCCTCCCCAGGGATTTGCTTCTGTTACATTAGTGATGGGCGGTACTATTCATAGAACTAACCTGATGCCCGGTGAGTATGTCCGTAAAGGGACTACCCTCGCAACATTGGAAAATATTGACTATATTAACCTGCAGTAATCTTTCCTGGAAGCATCTGCACAGAGCGAATTCCTGGAAATTGAATACGAACGGCAAAAACGGCTGAGTGAGCAGGAAGCAGCCAGTAAAAAACGTTTCCAGGAGAGTAAAGCCGAATACCTTTCCGTAAAAAGCCGTAAAGATGCTGCTGCTGCCCAGTTACGCATGTTGGATATTTCACCGGAAGAATTGTTGGCAGAAGGAGTCATCCGTCCGTATCTGGAAATCAAAGCCCCCATCAGTGGGTATGTAACCTCTATGAAACTCAACGTTGGTAAATACTTCCAGCCGGGTGAAGCTATCTGTGAGATTGTAGATAAAGGGCATATGATGCTTAATCTGACGGCGTATGAAAAAGATTTACCTTTTCTTACATCCGGCGGGAAAATAACTTATGTGGTAAATGGAGTAGGGAGTAAAGAGTTTAATGCAACCGTACTGTCCATCGGACAGGAAGTGGATATCGCAAGCCGTTCGCTGGAATTGTATGCCCGTGCGGACGATAGCCATGAGCTTTTCCGTCCGGGAATGTATGTAACAGCCCGTATCCATAAGAAATAAAGAGTATATTTGTTACATGGGAAAACGGTTGCAGGAAGCACATATCGGATTATTGGCTATTATTTCAATTGTAGTAGCCTGCCTGATGTATTTCCCGGAAATAGTTTCGTTGGTCGATTCAGACATGACGGATGTTTTTCCGGGTATGGAACCAGCTGATGTAATTAATGAAGTGTTCTTTACTTTTTTCTCACTGATACTTTTGTTTGCTTTAAATATCTTCATTTTTGGGTATGCCCGTACTGCTGTGCCGGTAACCTGGCAAAAAGTATGTCTTTCGTTTGCTGTAACCTGGTTACTCAGTAGTCTGTTGGGCAAATCCTTTTTTTATATTCATCGTTTACTGGATATCCCGGCAGTAGATGCCATCGTTCACTATAACCTGTATCCTTTCCGGGATTTTCTTCTGACCTGTATTGTAACCGGTTGTTGTTATGTGCTTTATCTGAATAAACGGAATCGTGAGGTACAATTGGAAAACCAACAGTTACAGGCTGAAAATCTGCTTAATCAATATGAGGCTCTGAAAAGCCAGCTTAATCCGCATATGCTTTTCAATTCGCTCAATACACTGCGTTCTCTTATACGTGAAACCCCCGATAAAGCACAGGACTATCTCCAGCAACTTTCCAAAGTGTTAAGGTATACTTTACAGGAAAATGACAACAAAGTTGTTACGTTACAGGAAGAGATGGAATTTGTAGAAGCTTTTATTTTTATGTTGAAAATGCGGTATGAAGAAAATATTATGTTTGAGATAGATGTTCCCGGTGAACTTTTTAGTAAAGTACTCCCGCCTATGTCTGTACAATTATTGGTAGAAAATAGTGTAAAGCATAATGAGATAAGTAGCCGTCATCCGTTAACCGTACAGATCCGGGCAACCGGTCATTCGCTGACGGTTTCCAATCCTATACAACCTAAACGTACACCTTATGTGGGAACAGGTATCGGATTAGCCAATCTGGGTAAACGGTACCAGCTTTTATTCAAACAGGATATTGTTGTTAATAAGGAAGATAATCAATTTTGTGTAACTATTCCTTTAAATAATACTGAGATATGAAAGTGGTCATTATAGAAGATGAAAAAGCGGCTGTTCGTAACTTGCGGGCTTTGTTGAATGAATATGCACCGGAAACAGAAATCGTTGCTGAACTGGATAGCATTGCAGATTCAATAGATTGGTTTAATAGCCATTCTATGCCTGAACTGGTGTTCATGGATATTCATCTGGCAGATGGCTCGGCTTTCGAAATATTTGAAGAAATTCATCTTACCTGTCCTATTATTTTTACTACTGCTTACAATGAATATGCATTGAAAGCTTTTAAAGTAAACAGTATCGATTATCTCCTCAAACCTATCGGAGGAGAAGATATACGGAAGGCTTTACATAAATTAAAAGAATTAACGGTTACGAAACCCCAAATCTCACCTGATTATTATAACCTGATAAAACTGCTACGCCGTAACGAATCTTATAAAACCCATTTCCTCATTCCGGTAAAAGGAGATAAATTGGTACCGCTTCCTGTAGAGGATATTTATTATTTCCATATTGAAGACGGGAATGTAAAAGTAGTAACCCATCTGAATAAAAGCTTTGTTCTTTCCTATAATCTCGATGAACTGAATGACTCCCTGAATCCGCAGGCTTTTTCCGGGTTAACCGTCAATACCTGATTGCCCGCAAAGCTATACAGGATATTGATTTGTGGTTCAACAGCCGTCTTTCCATAAACCTGAAGGTTCCGGTTGCTGAGAAAATTGTAGTCAGTAAGGCAAGGGTTGGCGAATTTAAGGAATGGTTTACCGGCGATTCTTCCGTTTTATCGATTAAATAAAGCGATTCACAGATTTTTATTTTCTGTTATTCACAGGATAGATAGCTTTGTATCAGCGTAAAAATGATATAAGCTACTAAGCCAACGTGTGATGTGAAACTGAATAAATGGATTGTATATCTGCTGTGTATCTTGACGGTTTTGTCTTATTCGTGTAATAGCGATGAGGAGTATATAGAGCCTGGGGAGGAAATTGTAGACGATGATACTACCACCTGGGAAGACCCCGAAATAGAACCGGATAGCGGTGATCCGGGTGATGATGATCTGATTCCTAATACGCAGAACGTCAACTATGAAAATATGATTTCAATTGCCTTTTCTACGGATGGGGTGGCAATTGAAAATCCTTTTGATAGAAGCGGTGTCACGATTGAAGAGAATGCCGGGCATGTTATTATTACCTCTGAAATAGAAAATCAGGAGTTGAACTATGTTCTTTCCGGTATCATCAGTGATGGTTCGGTTAAAATATATGGGAATTATAAATTTGGCCTGGTACTGAATGGAGTAGGTATTACGAACCCGAATGGGGCTGCCATTAATATACAATGTGGAAAGAAAGTAAGTGTTACTTTACAGGATGGAACCAATAACCGTTTGATAGATGGGGAAGAATATGTATATGTAGATAATGAAGATATGAAAGCCACCTTTTTTTAGTGAGGGGAAACTGGATATCTCCGGAAATGGAACCCTGGAAGTACATGGGAAAAGTAAACATGCTATCTGCTCGGATGATTACTTCCAAATTCATGAAGGGACTATCTGGGTAAAAGAAGCGGCCAGTGATGCGATTCATGCGAATGATTATATCTGTATCAATGGGGGTACTATTATAACCCGTTCGGTAGGAGAGGGTTTGGAATGCGAGAAGGGATATGTGGAAATATATGGAGGAACGCTGGAGATAGTAACAACTGGAGAAAAAGGACATGGTATCAAAAGTAAAACAACCACACTGGTTGATACGGATGGAATATTGAATATAACCGTATATGGGAAAGCCTCTAAAGGATTTAATTCAAAAGGAGATATGACCTATCCATAAAGGAAAAATAACAATTAATACCGCTGGTGATGCGATGTGGGATGAAGATGATAATGATACTTCTTCCTGTGCCGGGATAAAATGTGATGCCAACGTGGTGATTGAAACAGTAGAGTTGACTATCCTGAGCACAGGAAGCGGCGGTAAAGGTATAAACGTAAGTGGTGAACTGGTTATCCATGATGGTTCCATATCCATTACAACTACAGGCGATCAATATGTGTACGACCGGGATAACGATACGGCTGCCAAAGCTATCCGTAGCGAAGGAGATTTGACTATTAACGGAGGTACATTTGTTATCCGTACTTCTAAAACAGAAGCCGAAGGAATCGAAAGTAAGGCTACATTAACGATTACAGGTGGTGATTTGGATGTTCAGGCATATGATGATTGTCTGAATGCCGGTACGTATATTCAGATAGACGGAGGAACTATTTACTGTGTAAGTGCGTCTAATGACGGTATTGATTCAAATGGAACCCTTACTGTTACGGGTGGTTTGATTATATCGGCCGGAGCCAGTTCACCGGAGGCAGGTATTGATTGTGACCAGAGCCGTTTTACTATTACCGGTGGGACCATTATCGGCATTGGTGGAGATACCAGTACACCGACAGAAAGTGCCTGTACACAGCATTCGGTTGTATTTCGTACTTCTTCAGTCAGCAACCGGATTATTCATATTGAATCAGCAACCGGCAAAGAAGCACTGACATTTAAGGCTCCGAAAAGTTATTCGGGAACAACGACTTTACTTTTTAGTAGTACTGCCCTCGAAGCCAATACAAGTTATACGATTTATACCGGCGGAAGTATTTCCGGAGGTACCGCTTTTAATGGTTATTATACGAATTCAACTTATACGGAAGGCACTTCTGCCGGAACATTTACGACCTCTTCTATGGTTTCTTCCGTAAGAAGTTCTGGCATGGGAGGTGGACCCGGTGGTCGCAGATAGGATAAACTAAAATGAATTAACACAGGCCAGGAGATAGGAGGTAAATTCCCTTAACCAGGCCTGTGTTAGTTATTTATAAAGGTATAACTTTTACATCCAGTCCTAATTTATAGATAGGGACAATTTGTTTTGTGTAATAAAGGTAGTTTTTATCTATGAGTGTCCACGGATTGATTATTTGTAATGTTTCGAAATCGATTCCATAATCAACTTCATTAATAGCGGCAGCGGGTCTGTAAAATGATATGCCTGAAAAATCACTTTTTGTAAAGTAGTCATTCGTATTAATTGCCAATAGTTTTTCTCCGTCTGTCAGGAAATAAGTATCTGCCAGCCAATGGATGTTTTCTGTTTTTAATTTATGAGAAACCGGTGCACTATTGAAGTATAACCGGTTTTTGTATGAATAAATTCCTCTGGAAAAGAATTCATATGCATCCGGATCCAATAATTCTTTTTCTCCTGTATCATAATTGTAAATCCATACCATATCTGTTTGTACGCACTCATTCTCATTAACAGCATAATATCCGTTAGAAGTCCGGATTATTATAGTTCCAGGGTGGTATCTGTTGTCTGTTTTACCAAATGTTATGTAGTTATTCTCTCTTGATAGGGTTATTCTAATACTTCCATCACTGATTATTTTCCAGTCTGGTAACTGCTGTATTAGTTCAGGGTTAAATGTGTTTATCCAGTGATCATTTTTTTACCTGCCCGTACTCTATCCATGACTCCTCTTCACGAATATTTGCTACGTGTTGCCTCGACTTTGTTCTGATATAATGGTTCTCACCGTCAGTTAAAATGGTTTTATCTACTCTCTCTAACTGAATTTCTGTCATCTTTTCTGCATTTAGATGCAAAGGTCTGATTTCTTCCAAATCACATAATGAATAAACGCTGGAACCATATACCATGTAATAAGAGAAAACCCGGGCATCTGTACCTGGTTCCGGAGCATTCCTGAGTTTACGTGAAAATAAAGAGTTACGTTGATATCCCAGATAATATAATCCGTTCCTGTCTGTAAAATAATGGCCGGTAACATGTTTCAGCGTACTAAAATCCAATTCAAGCCGGGGAGTTACCTGCTGCATACTTGTTCTCCATCTATGATATCCCGGAACATATAAATGGCCCGTTTTATCTTCATACAAATAATCATTTACCGGCTTATAATCTTTCAGGGAAATTTTTTCTTCCCAAATAGTTTTCCCTCTGAAAATAGCTTCCCATTCATTACGAAAATAAATGTATTGATTGTCTTTTAAGCGTCCACTTTGCAGATACCGCCATGTAGTTGTATCTGTACCTTCTTCGAAAGGCAGTTCATTTTTTTTGTGAATATAGCATGATTTATGAAATAAATACCCTGTTGCCCGTACACCAGGGAAGTATCCGGAATCCATGCCCGCCCATCCCAATGTCCTGTTACATTTCCTTCCTCGTCATAGATTTTTCCTCCTACCATCTCTTTATAACTGATTGTTTTCATATAAGGATTATATACAAAACGTCCTATTTGATAAGGCGCTTTGCTGATACATTGAGAGATATGGCTTGGGATGGGAGGAATTATGAATTTGCCTTTTTCCGGCAAGTCTGCTTTTCTGAAATCTGCCTGAAGTATATCGTTGTTATATAGTACAGCATTTTCAGATTTGTATTGACAACTAACCAGAAATAGAGTGATTATAAATAAAAGCCTATGATTATTCATACTATACTTTCTTTTATCTTTAAAGAGAGTAAAAAAGCGAATATTTCATACATGAATACTTTATAGTGTTATTTTTTCTTATACGGTTTATAAAGGTTCTGCCAATGCTACTCCAGCCGCTCCTAATATTCCGGGATTTGTTAGCCTGGAGAACCTGATTTGTATTCGTTCCAGCGATTTACGGTAGGGAAACGATTGGAGATGTGTCCACATACTTTTTTCAAAATAGGGGTGAGCGGTTACAACAGAACCACCCAGTACAATCATCTCCGGGTCTATTGTATACATGACAATCTGAATCGCCTGCGCAATATGGTAGCCTAATTCATTATAAGCTTCTAATGCTTCCGGATCATTGTTTTGGGCACGGTGATACATTTCTTTGCCATTTACCTGGTATCTGTTTTCAAAAAAAAGAACCACTGCAATAGTATTCCAGGATATTTTCTTTGTAGGGTATCATACCGAATTCACCGGCTCCGCAATTGGCTCCTGCCAGTAATTGACCTTTCTGAATGATTCCTCCGCCAAGTCCGGCACCTAATGTAAGCCCGACAAAATTTTCAAAATCCTGTCCGGCTCCAAAGTAACGTTCACCAAGTGCAAAACAGTTTGCATCATTATCAATGTGTACAGGAACAGAAAACCTCTTTTCCAGAATCTCTTTTAAAGGTACTTCGTCCCAATGGGGAATATTAATTACGTTATATACAATTCCTTTTTGCCGGTCTACTACACTGGGTACTCCAATACCAATAGCCTCTGTTTCTTTATTAACTAAATGGCTGATAACTTCTATAATTTTATCAATAGTTTCCTGTGCCGATTGAGGGTTAACGGGGGTAGG
>JAJBTP010000426.1 GCA_020860805.1 Tannerellaceae bacterium
ATTGCTATTTTGTTAAGATGACGAACGTCATTGATTTTTCAGATACGCCCTAATTAATATTATCACAACAAACAAAAAGGAAAATCACAACTCACATATTACAAGGAGAATTTTACAATGATAAAACACACACTTTACCAGCTCCCCATTGTTTCCAGCGATGAACTGACCGCTGCACTTGGCTCTGTCCACCTCGGCGTGTCCGACGGCAAACTGATGGTTTTAATCGGGCCTCCCGGCTCCGGTAAGACCACGATTGTTTTCTTATATGAGAACGAAGAGTATGAAATCCATTACATTCTCTGCTCCCCTACCATGCGGATGAAAGATGTCCTCCGTGCCCTCGCTTATGCGCTTGACATCCATGCCGCCGGCAGTTCCTATGAAATGCAGGCAGCCATTACGCGGGAACTGCCGCTTCATCCCAACCACTGCTTTATGCTGGACGAATGCGAGTATCTCAATAAAAACGACATCTCCAAGCTCGAAGTCATCCGGCAAATCTGGGATCAGACAAGAGTTCCCTTCATCCTGATCGGGACTGACAAATTGGAGGATGAACTGAAGGGCACAAACAGGAAAGGCACTGTCAACCATCCTCAGATTTACCGTCGCCTCTGCAAGACGCGGCTTGGCCCCATGAAACAGGCAGAAATCGTTGATTATCTCGACCTGCTCGAACAGGAATACGCCGTGCGGTTTACACAGGAAGCCCGCAGGGATTTAGTCCAGCTTTGCCTGGATCGCAATAATGGCGGTATGGGGAACTTCATCGAAGTCCTTGAACTAGCCCTCATTCTGGTACGCCCCGAGTGGAAGGCCATCGGATACCAGCTCAACCAGAAAACCCGCCGCAAGACGCCTCTGGATAGGATCGCTTACGATCCGGACAAGAAAGAATTCACATCTGAAGCAGAAAATACAACCCCCGAAACAGAAGCTTCTTTTGAACCGGTTGATGTCAGCCAACTCAAACAGGTAACCATCAGCCACGAAGTAATTATCAGCGCGATGGATTACAAGATGACAAAATAGCGGTGGTATATATCGCCCTGCCAAAATCCTGACACCGTCTCCCAGAATACGATCAGATTGCTGTTCCTATTCTGGGGGATGTTTATTTTGCTTTGGTGTGCATTTATTGGGGAACAGATCTGCCGTTTTCAAACCGCCACAGATTTTGGAAATGGCGGTTTTATTGGCGGATTTTCTGATTTCCGGCTTCGTTTTTAGATGCTGCTAAAATCTATTAAAAGTTAAAGTCTCGTGTTTACAAACATTTCACACTCTTTTCGGCGGCTTGTTTTGACAGGTTCAAAGCTCCGCGACATTTCAGTTTTTAGCTTATGACTGTCAAATATCTTTGCGCCACACCATCTTGTCAACGACCCGTGTGTAGCTCTGGATAATCTTGACCACCTTCGTGCTTACATTCTCTTCGATATAATCCGGTACCGGGATACCGTAATCCCCATTCTTATTCATTTCCACAGCCGTCTCGACTGCTTGAAGAAGGGATACTGTGTCAATTCCTGCGAGGATGAAGCACGCCTTATCCAACGCCTCCGGCCGCTCGGTCGAAGTGCGAATGCACACAGCCGGGAACGGATGCCCAACTGATGTGAAGAAGGACGATTCTTCCGGCAGGGTACCGCTGTCAGAAACGACAGCAAAAGCATACATTTGCAGACAATTATAATCATGGAATCCTAACGGCTCATGCTGAATCACACGCTTATCGAGCTGGAACCCGGATGCCTCCAAACGCTTCTTACTTCTTGGATGACAGGAGTACAGAATCGGCATATCGTACTTTTCCGCCATCTTGTTGATAGCTGTGAAGAGACTGAGGAAGTTCTTCTCTGTGTCGATATTCTCTTCCCGGTGAGCGGAAAGCAGGATGTATTTGCCTTTTTCCAGGCCAAGCCGACTGTGGATATCACTCCCCTCAATCTCCTTCAAGCTATTATGCAGCACTTCCGCCATAGGGCTTCCCGTCACATACACACGCTCTTTCGGCAAGCCGCACTCATGGAGGTACTTTCTGGCGTGCTCTGAGTAGGCGAGGTTCACATCAGAGATGATGTCAACAATTCTACGATTCGTCTCCTCCGGCAAACATTCATCTTTGCAGCGGTTGCCCGCCTCCATATGAAAAATCGGAATGTGAAGTCTCTTTGCAGGAATAGCTGACAAGCACGAATTTGTGTCTCCGAGGATTAACACAGCATCAGGCTTAATTTGTGCCATCAGCTTATAAGAGCAATTGATAATGTTCCCAATCGTCGCTCCCAGGTCATCTCCCACAGCGTCCATATACACTTCCGGATCAGCCAGCTTCAAGTCCTTGAAAAACACACCATTAAGGTTATAATCATAGTTCTGACCTGTGTGTGCCAAGATGCAGTCAAAGTACACACGACATTTATTAATCACAGTAGCCAGTCTTATTATTTCAGGACGTGTACCGACGATAATCAGCAATTTGAGCTTGCCATTTTCTTTCCACTTTACCTCCGAGTAGTCGGTTCTAATCTTTGTGTCCATCTCACTTCTTCTCCTCTATTACCACAGGCTCATAAAATGTATCTGGCCTCTCCGGATTAAATATCTCATTGCAAGTCATTACTGTAACCAGATTTTCTGTACTACTAAGGTTTATGATATTATGCGTCCACCCTGGAACCATATGGACAGCTTCAATTTTTTCTCCACTTACCTCAAATTCCACAGTCTCTCCCGTCGTAATGTTTCTTTCCTGGATCAGCCCGTGTCCTGCCACTACAATAAACATTTCCCACTTTGAATTATGCCAGTGCTGTCCTTTCGTGATTCCCGGCTTGCTGATATTGATGCTGACTTGACCACAGTCTGCTGTGTGGAGCAATTCTGTGAAAGAACCACGGTCATCACAGTTCATGTGGAGAGAATACTTGAATTTCTCCGTCGGGAGGTAAGTCAAATAAAGACTGTATAATTTTTTAGCGAAACTCCCATCCGGCATCTTCGGCATCATCAGCGTTTCCGGCTGTCTCTTGAACTCCTCCAGCAAATCCACAATTTCGCCCAGAGTGACCTTATGTGTAACAGGGACACAGCAGTATCTCCCATCGCCCTTAAGCACCGTCTCCACGCCGTCAAATTCACACCGCTGCTCCTTCCCCTCCAGCAAATCAAACATGCCCTCGACCAAATCATCAATGTACAATAATTCCAGCTCAGTACTCCTGTCATTCACAGTAAACGGTTCATCGTTTGCCATAGCCCAGCAGAAGGTGGACACAGCGGAGTTATACTTCGGACGGCTGTGACCCATCAGGTTTGGGAATCGATAGACTGCTACCTTTGCGCCGGTTTCTTCTGCATAGGAGAAGAACAGCTCCTCTCCAGCTTTCTTAGAACGACCATACTCGGAATTTCCGAAACGTCCTGCTAAAGTTGCCTGGATAGAGGAACTTAACATAATAGGGCAATTATTGTGGTGGGCTTTTAATGTATTTAAAAGTGTGGACGCAAACCCGAAGTTGCCTTTCATGAAATCTTCCACATTCTCCGGGCGGTTCACTCCCGCCAGGTTAAACACAAAGTTGGCTTTTTGGCAATAATAATCTAACTCCTCTGGTGTGGAAGTAATATCGTATTCGTAGATGTCGTCTATGTGGAGATTCGGTCTTGTACGGTTCTTGTTTTGTTGTATATTGCGTAGGTTGGCTGTCAGGGCTGTTCCAACCATGCCCTTTGCGCCGGTTATTAAGATGTTCATAGCTTCACCCCTCGTTTCTTCTTCTCATTATAACTTTACTTCTTCCAACCTTCAATTCCTAAAAGGGCAGCCAATCTCTCAGTTCTTTCAGTCCACGATAAGTTTTCATTGCTGTCGAATTCTTATCCAAATATTCAAGCCCTTTGACTGTGAGCTTTACGTTATCCATAAATGCTACTAAAACACGATTATTTCCACCCCTGGAAAACTTAACTCCTTTGATAAGCCCTTCATCTTGACAGGCTTCTACTATATCATAAAACTCTTGGCATTCAAGACCATAATCTGATGCAGACGGTATATTCCCATCATTCACTTCACGCATGAAGCTCAACATTACTTTCAATTTATTTACAGCCATATCGATTTCCTCTCGTTCAATTACTTCTTCCAACCCTCAAGTGCTTCCTTCACATAGTCTGTGGTCAGAATCTTCTTCACAGTTCCGTCTACATCAAGTCTCTTAGTGTTGTGGCTGGTGTAAGCCTCATTTGCCATCGTGTGGACTTGACCCTGGACGAAGAACTTATCATAGTTCAGATCACGTCCGTCCGGCAGAACTCTATAATAGTTACCCATATCCACACTACGGACACACTCCTCATTTGTCATCAGCGTCTCATACAATTTCTCTCCATGACGGGTACCAATTATTCTTGTTCCGGTATCCCCAAAGAGTTTCTGCACAGCTTTCGCCAAATCACCTATGGTGCTGGCGTCAGACTTCTGTACAAATAAGTCACCCGGCTCACCGTGCTCAAATGCGAACATCACAAGTGCCACCGCCTCGTCCAGATTCATAAGAAATCGCGTCATATTCGGGTCTGTGATTGTAATGGGATTGCCCGCTTTAATCTGATCTATAAAGAGAGGAATAACAGAGCCACGGCTACACATAACGTTACCATATCTCGTGCAACAGATAGTTGTCTTACCAGCAGCCACACGAGCATTCGCTCCGATGACTTTTTCCATCATAGCCTTGGAAATTCCCATAGCATTGATGGGATAAGCCGCCTTATCTGTGGACAGACACACGATTCTCTGCACACCAGCCGCGACAGCTGCATGAAGAACGTTATCCGTTCCTTCAACATTCGTTCTTACAGCTTCCATCGGGAAAAACTCGCAGGACGGAACCTGTTTCAAAGCAGCGGCATGGAAAATATAGTCCACACCCTGGACTGCATCCTCTACAGAACGCATGTTGCGAACATCACCGATGTAGAATTTCACTTTTGCAGCGTTCTCTGGATGATTCGCCTGCAGGTTATGCCGCATGTCGTCCTGTTTTTTCTCATCACGAGAGAAGATTCGGATTTCCCTCAAATCAGAATCCAGGAAGTGCTTCAACACAGTCGAACCGAAGCTGCCCGTACCTCCTGTAATCATCAGTGTTTTGTCTTTAAAAAATTTCGATGTAGACATGATTGCCCTCCCTATGTATTACTACTCTATATTTAAGTTATTTCTATCCAGCTTTTTCATCTACTGCCACATATTCACCAACTAAAATTTCTCGTCCAAATAATTTGTTTGTTCTATCTACCATTACAGCTGTAATAAAAGATAATAATGCTTATCTTGCATTTGTCACAAACTTATATAATATTTTAAATCTAGTTAATAAAGATGGCTGAATCAAATGTAATATTCGATGAGCCTTCCTATTTGATGGAACACAATTATTTAAAATAATATAATCGTACAGTCTAATCATTCCATCATTTTTTTCTGCAGGCACATGCAGGATACTTACCGGGTCAAACTTATAATTAGTTGTTATATACCTAAAAGATCCCGTCCAGTACCTACATACATAACCATCCGCATTTTTTATGATGTTATGAATACTATCTGCCACAAGCGAAAGAATAAATTCATCACCATAAGAGGTTGAAAACTTTCTTTCCTGCATTTCTTTATAAATCGACTCACATCTGTCTATTAGCAAAGTAAGATTCCTTTTATTTCCCCCAACAAATTCTCCACCATACTTGGAAATGGATCTATCGCAACCATTAAAAGCTTTTATTTCATTATTAAACCCTACTTCGTTCTCAAGAGAGTATCTCGGATGTCTGTCATGTAATAAAATATAATCATCCATCTCAAAAAAAGCGTCTTCAAATGAGGATTGAACAAATACATCCGTATCTAAAGAAATATAATACTCATAGCCTTTATTTAGCATTGCTTTTAAAGCGCATAATTTATAAAAGGCCAATCCCCAAGCTGTGGTGGCATCAAAAGCAAAAGAATCAAATTCACATTGAAAAATATGCACACCTGCCAAATCTAAAACGCTTCTATATTCATCGGGAACACTCACGTTTGTTACTAATGCCACATCACACTCTGGCATATAATGTTTTGCGCTAAACAGAGCAACAACTGCATTTTTCCAGTACATATCCTGTTTATTCTTAACTTTCAATACATTTGCACCCGTCTGCATATTTTCGTTTACAGCGTAAGAGCAAAATATTAACTTGTTACTCATTCAAATTCTCCTCTAATTAACTCTGTTTAAGATGTAAGTTTGTCGTGACGTGCTGATGAAATCAAAAAATCTTCATCTAGATTCTTATGAATATATTGCTCAATGGACGATTCTTTTGGAACAGAAGCACTGAATGTCAGCCCATAGTGATTTATTGGAATATTATTTCGTCATATGGATAAAAATTAAAATGATTCTTTTTCAGGTACCCAACTTCACTTTATAATCCATTCAATAAAGTCCCTTACAGCGCCGTCTCCGCCTTTATGATCTGCGATAAAATCAGCGA
Organism: Tannerellaceae bacterium; assembly: GCA_020860805.1. Classification (GTDB taxonomy): domain Bacteria; phylum Bacteroidota; class Bacteroidia; order Bacteroidales; family Tannerellaceae; genus UBA4116. The sequence goes on from JAJBTP010000426.1 coordinate 6,556, forward strand.
TATTTTTCACCTTATCAACTGCATCAGAGGGGCATCCGATAATTCCACCCGCTTTTTTTATTGGAACCATGCATTGCAAATCAAGAATGTCATCACCAATGTAAGCTACTGTCGAAAAATCAGAAATCAGATTACTCAACAATTCAAATTTATTTCGTATCCCCTGGTAAACTTCTGTGATAGATAATTCCTTACATCTAAGTGAAACTATATTTGATTTACGAGCAGTGATTATAACAGGGATTATTCCGGCAGGAATGGCGATGTCTTTAATTCCGCACCCATCTTTAATGCTGAATGCTTTGAAAACCTCGCCGTCATTCCCCATATATATTTTTCCATCTGTTAGTGTTCCATCCACATCCATAACCAAGTACTGAATCATATTAAAGCTCCTTATTATCAAACTCTAATCTTTCAATAAGAATCTTCGGGTCATAAAATAAATTCTTGTATTTAGATATCCACTCATTAGATTTATCCCACCATGATATCTCAAGCAATTTTTCAATGATTTTCTCATCAAATCTGAATCTGAGTGTTTTAGCGGGAATCCCAGCAACAATTTCATACGGTTTTACATTATGTGTTACAACCGCACTTGCCCCTATTACAGCGCCATCACCAACATTTACTCCCTGCATAATAATTGCATTGCTCCCAATCCACACATCATTCCCGATGTGAGGTGGTCTCCTGATTTCTTTATATTCTTTGCAAGGATTGCCATCATCACATGCATGATATATTCGCTCAGAGGTTGTGACAAAATCTATAGGGTGCTCATACATACCAATTTGAACATTGTATCCAATAGAGCAATACTTACCGATATCGCCACTTGCAACAACGCTTCCATCATTAATGTATGTATTTGAACCGATATGAACACCGGCTTGTATCTTTACGTTTCGGTATAAACACACACCTTCCTCAAGAGTTGCTTTTCTCGAAACAAGTCTGGGTGACTGTACGTAAATACCCCCCCCCGAATATCTTATGAACATACAAGCGATTGAGTAATTCATTTGCGCGCATTTTATGGCTCCTCCTCAAACACCGTGGAAAACCTGGATGGGGTAACAAAATTAATACAACATGGGTTCTGTCTGCATTTGTGAAAGTCCAAAAGCATCTCCGTTAGTTCTTGATTCACAAAAACAGCATTTTCGAATGCATTATCTAATTCAAGACTTGCCTGCGCATAATTTCCATTACCTTCTGATTTAAATGTGTAACCATCAAATCCAGCAATATTAATTTCACCAACGCTAAGTGTATCCAATAATCTAAGTAGCAGAATCATAGAATTTTCCATGTTCTCCCATCCGCATTTGATTAAACGTGAATATGAAATTACATAATCAGATTGTCCAGCAGACTTACTAAGATTTGATGTCATAATCTTTTCTACTGTCTCGTACTGCGAATCACATGACCAATACCGCATCCTATTCGCATTGCTCAAGAACATGTAATTGCTTTTCAAGTGTTCATGTAAGAAATTAACAGTGATAACGACAGGATTCTTCATTTCTATAAATTGTCGAATGATTGTTTCTTGAGTGTGTGCGCTCTTTCCGGGCGCGATAATCAGAATTGTTTTTCCTTCTAATTTTCCCCTAAGATTACGAAGATTCTCTTCATCGTCATATGCAGAATTCAACAGCTCCAAGTATGTAGATTCAAGCAAATCATAATGATACCTTTTTCTATTGTCCTCACCGATTTTGTTTAAAATATATCGGATATCCTTGCTGCTTATACAATTCTTCTTTAAAAGATAAGAAATATTATTAACGTGCGCACTGTAGCAACCAGCAATGAACATTGACGTGGAATATCCCCAAGAACATCTTGCTCTCATGTTATCAATATAGCCATCGATAAGATCAAATATCGCATCCATATCATATGTTGCGCCGAACTTTGATACCATATATTGCACTATTAATTCTGTTGGAGTGTTTCCTGCGCCGCGCCCCATTCCAGACAAGGTTCCATCAATAACAGCAGTACGTTTTCCCAAAGTCATCCTTGCAAAGCTTTGTGATAAAGCATTAGACATCTGCATATTATTGTGAGAATGGAATCCAATACACGATGTTTTCACAAGATTATGATCTATAAGGTTGAAGACCCGTTGCAAATCATCCTCATACATCGAACCAAACGTATCAACGATAGAGACACAATATGGCTCGATCTCATTAATATCCCTTATCAAATCTAACAGTTCAAAATCAGAATAACCGAGAATATCAACCGGCTGTACAAAAAGTTTATATCCTTTTCTTTTTATTTCGCGGCAAAAATTTAGAATATCTTTTCTTTCTTTTTTAAAAAAACAAGCTCTAACCGCATCAAAGGAATCCCCCTTATTCTCATCAAGATTATCTATGGAGTATCTGCTATAATCTGCAAGCACAGTATATAAGGAATTCTTTTTATCTACAGGTATGAACCTTTTAGCATCAGCTGAATTTCTAAATACTGTTTTCCCCGGTCCATAGCCTTCATCTTGCAAAAAACCAATCTCAATAAAATCTACTCTGGAATCAGCGAGGCCATTAATAATGCCGTGAATCGCCGTATCTCCAAAAGTCTTGTCAACCAAATATGCTCCGTCTCTTAGTGTACAGTCTAATATCTTCACATGATTCATAATAATTCAAACATTAGCTTCAAAATATAGAAGCTCAAACTCCTTTCAAATCTATTCTTGCTTCATTCTGCTGGCTATGACTTCACGAATCTTTTCAATATCCCGCGGTGTATCAATAGATAATGACTTACTTTCAACCAAATCATAGTGAATGCGGATGCCATGCTCTAAAAAACGTATAGATCCTATATCCTCGATTCTTTCGATTTCGGTTTGCTCATGCGAAACATAGAAATCTAAGGCTGCTTTGTTGAATAGTTCAACGCCTACATATTTCTTGTAAGTAAACTGTGCCGTTTTTTGCGGATAAGGAACAGGACTTCTCGATGTGTATAATGAGTACCCATTTAATCCAACCACAATTTTAATGTTACCAGGATCAATCACTTCTACTGGATCAGTGAAATTTCGAACTAACCCCCGTACAATGGGTTTTCCCCTTTCAACAAAATCAGGAATGATTTTAGGCATAACCTCAGGTTCAAGTATTGGCTCATCGCCATTTACAGTAACATAGTAATCGGCATCAATGATATTAGACACCTGGTATACACGGTCAATCAGACAAGAACAGTCTGATGTTGTCATAATGACAGAAGCACCGAATTCTTCACAAACCTTTTTTATTCTCTCATCATCCGTTGCAACATAAATTTCATCAAATTCTTTAACTTTGGTAACATTCTGGTAAACCCACCAGATCATTGGATGTCCACATATATCCATAAGCGGTTTTCCTGGCATTCTTGTAGATCCATAACGAGATGGAATAATTCCAACGACTTTCATTTTCTTCCTCCTATCATTTCTTTGACTTCCGAAATTAAATCAATCAGCAATTCCCTATTAAGGAAGATGGCCAAACAAAGAATTACGACAGCACTTATTACATTGAGCACCGAGTTGCCCAAATAATAAACTACAATTCCTACCACTATCTCAATAAACAAAACTATCATTCCAGGTTCGAATTTAATATCAATATCATTTCTAAACTGAATAACTCTTGCTATAGATATAGCTGTTCCACTTCCCAAGAGAGCAATACACGGTGACCATAATCCAATGCTGTTGATTGTTAAAACAAGGATTGCAAGGTTAGCCACAACTCCGTAAATTGTCGTTGTAAAAGCGCCTTTTGTTTTCTCCGTTGCTGCATACATTTGACCAAAAAAACCGTAAAATGCTGCAACACCAGCGCTGAGTACTAATATAGGCGCATATAAAATTGCTTCATGATAGCTTTGATCCAAAAGGAGAGGCATCGCAAAGTACATTACAGGCATACATAGAGCAACCCCTGAAAAAATAAACCTGTAAAACATCTTAAAAGCATCTGAATAAAAGGCTTTACTGCCTGTGCTTCCATATTCTCTGATAGCTGATTCCTGCCATGCTAAATTAAAGACGCTTGCAAACATTGAAACAACTGAACCGAATCGTCCCGCAGCAGAGTAAATCCCATTTGCATCGAGTCCAAGAACACCGCTCACAACCATCGAATTCACCGAATTCCCCAGCCACCAAAGTATCGTATTAGGTATCAGGGGCAGTGAAAATGTAATCATCTTCTTGAGATATTTTTTATCAAAGAAAGATAGACTAAAAAATCTCCTGCACTTAAGCTTAAATTCCAAGTAAAAGATGCATGCAAAGATAGCTATTGTATTAGCTAAAAATAAGCTTTCTCCCTCAATGTCCAACTGATAGATAAAAACCATTTGAAGGATTAGGTACAATGCCGTCTTTATTAAATTTGATTTTACATACTCTATATTTTCGCCTAATGCTCGTGCCATTTTTTGATAAAAAGCAAATATATTTGTACTCACGATATACAAAATTACCAGAGCAGTAAATTCGATCTTATAGATAAATGCACTATATACGCTAATAAATAATGTGGTTAGCCCGATACCAATCAGTATAACGGTGCAGCCGTCAGTAAAAACAGTCTTTTTCCCAGACTCGTCTTCCTTTATCATATAGCGGAACACTGCATCGCTGATTTGTAAGGTAATTATTGGTGTTACCAAATTATCAATTGTTACAATCAGGTTATAGTATCCATATGAGCTGGTATCTATATTCCCAGTTATAAATCGAAGAATGAGTAATTGAACTAATGCCACCAGAACATTTCCAATAAAATAAATGACGGTTCCATTAATTAATCCTCTTTTTGCTTTATCCATCCTTATCCTATATTTACCTCCGCAATTTTAATCCATCAGCAATGAAGCTTAGCATTTCATTATTACTAACCGGCATTTCTATTCCTATTTTTTCATACGCGCTAATAATATTTTGTTGGGGATCGTTCATCTTCATGATGCTAATAGTTTTAAACCCTAGCTTCTTAGCTGTTAAAACAGATGTACTCATATTTCCTAATACAACTGTCTTGGACTCATTGAAATCCAAATACAATTTTTCAACAGCTACACCCGTTGATAATTCTTGTATTCGACACTCCGTCTGAATTTTGTTCGTCTCTCTTGGGTGATATTTTATGTACAGTTCAATACCGCTCTCCTCACAAAATGCAGCGATTTCGTTAAATAAAGAAACTATCTCTTCTCTATTCCGATATCTCTCTATCAAATCAGACACAATAATTAATCCAGACTTTTTCTCATCCAAAGGCTCTCCATACAAGCCTTCTATACCGGCAGCTAACATTTCTGCCGTGCACTCCTTTATTGTTTTATATCTGAGTTCCTCACGAACAACGTCGGGAAACAATACATAGAGAAAAGATGTGATAGGACTCATACCATAACACATGTATCGTCTATCATTTGTCGTTTCATGATAAAGCACTAAATGTAGAACGTTCTCAATCGGTTTCTTAACCGATATTTTTATCTTTTGTCCAGGTCGTAGTGGTTCACGCTCCAATGTATAATAAGAATCTTCTTCAACAGAAAAGAAGCGACAATTAACATTTTTTCTTCTGATTTTTTTTAATAATATAATTTCTAGTTTCCTTTCTTGGCTAATATATACATTCTCGTAAGATTTCGAGAGAAATTGCTCAGACACTTTGACTT
>JAJBTP010000523.1 GCA_020860805.1 Tannerellaceae bacterium
GGGTATGCAGCAACAAGAAGTCGCTATCAGACCGAATGTACGTATTGTAATGCATCCCTCAAGTTATGATTTGGATGACATTGTAGTCACCGCTTTTGGGGGAGTGCAGAGAAAATCTACTATTTCGGGAGCTGTCTCTCAACTGAAAGGTGAAAATCTGAACAATCTTCCGATTCAAAGTTTTGACCAGGGTATGGCTGGTAAAATGGCCGGGGTACAAATTACTCAATCTTCTGGTTTATTAGCGGATGGAGTAAGTATTCGTATCCGTGGTACAAACTCTATCTCTCTTTCCTCGCAACCGTTAGTTGTTATTGATGGAATTGCGGTAACAGAAGAAACAAACCTGAACGTATTCAACAGTGGAGATGGAACCCGTTTCAACCCAATGGCTACCATTAATCCGAATGACATTGAATCCATGGAGGTGCTGAAAGATGCAGCTGCGGCTGCTTTATTCGGTTCACGTGCTGCTAACGGGGTATTATTAATTACTGCTAAACGAGGAAAACAAGGGAAAGCTACTGTTTCTTATAACGGATATGTAGGAGTATCTACAGCAACCCGTTTACCTAAACTCTTAAAAGGTCAGGACTTTATCGATATTTCAAATGAAAAAGCTGCCAACAGATGGGGAGCCGGAACAGTAATCGCCGCCTGGGATGAAAAACGTTCAGAAACCGACTGGCTGGATAAAGTATACAGAAACGGTCTTACCCAGAATCATTCTGTTTCAGTTTCTGGTGGTACGGAAAAACTAAGTGTTTATGCTTCTGCCGACTGGAACGACCAGAAAGGTATTGTTATCGGTAACGAGATGCAAAGGGGTTCTGTACGTTTAAATGCTGATGCGCAGGTTAATAACTGGCTGAAAATTGGTATCGCTGCAAATTATTCTCATACAACAAATGATGGTGTTTTATCAGATGGCTATCTGGCAGGAGCTACTGTTTCCGCTTATAATGCACCGCCGAATGTACCTGAATATATCAATGGTGAATATAACCTTACAGCGAACGGTTTATTAGGAGCCGGAAACAACCTGTATTCCTATGAAGGTATAACTACCTATCTGAATTCTTTCTACCATCCGACTGCAACTATTGATTTACAGAGAAACCGGAATACATCCGAAAGACTTTTAGGTAATATTTTTGGTGAATTAACTCCTGTTAAAGGGCTAAAAATTACGTCTAAATTCGGTATTGACCATATGAATAACTTTGAAGACCAGTATAGCCATCCGGCTATCAATGGGGTTAGGAAATGCATACAATGGACTGGTACAGGATAATATTGCATTCATCAAACAATGGAACTGGCAAAATTTTGCCAATTATGATTTTTCTCTGCAAGGAGGCCATAATATTAGCTTAATGGCTGGTATGGAATATCAGTATCGCAAATACCAGGATGTGTATGCAGGTGCCTTTGATTTTGTGTCCAGTAATTTCCAGAATATTCTGGATGGAACCTATACAGATCATAGTACCGGCGGTACAATGAATGCACGTGGTTTCAGAAGTTTCTTTGGCCGTGTAAATTATAACTGGAATAACCGCTATCTTCTGGAAGCATCTTTCCGTGCAGACTCTTACTCAGGATTTGGTAAATCTCATCAAACCGGTTACTTTCCAGGGGTTTCTGCTGCATGGAGAATTAAAGAAGAGGCCTTCATGTCGGATATAGAAGTTATGAACGACCTGAAACTTAGAGGAAGCTGGGGTATTGTTGGAAATGGAAATGTAGAACCTTATGCCAGCCGTACGTTATATGCAGGTGGACAATATGCCAACCTGAACGGTTTGAGCATGTCGCAGGTAGGGAATGATAACCTGAAATGGGAACGTGTAGAAAAAAATTGACGTAGGAGTTAGATGCAAGCTTCTTTAATACCCGTTTAAATGTTTCTTTGGACTACTGGAGAACCAATATCCGTGATATGATTCTGGACGCTCCTATTATTCACACCGCCGGTATTCCGGATTCTAAGATTACATCTAATATCGGTAGAATGAGAAACCAGGGTATTGAATTACAAATCAATTCTACTAATATTACTACTGATGAGTGGACATGGAGTTCTGTTTTCAACTTTACCACAGTTAATAACAAAGTATTAGAACTGGCCGGTGATGATATTCTGGAAACTGCAGCAGTAATAAAAGGAGAAGCATTAGGAGTATGGCGTGTGTACAAATATGCCGGCGTTGATCTCGAAACAGGTCGTGCAGGGTATTACGAGAAAGATGGTAGAATTAAATACTACGACCCCAACTATTCTGTACCACAAGGTGAGAAATGGAAGTATGCAGACGGAACCATTGCGTCTCCTCTGAACGCTGATGACCTGGAAGTGCAAAGTGGAAAAACAGGTACACCTAAATGGTATGGAAACCTGGATAATACAGTACGGTATAAAGAATTCGACTTTACATTAGGTTTGCAATTTGCAGGTGGACACTATCTGTTAAACCAGACCAATAACGGTTTGATGACTACTTTACTAAATAACAATATCGAACGAATTAAAGACAGATGGACTACTCCCGGACAGGAAACAGATGTTCCTAAATTGTATCATGGTGACCGTGCCTCTTTGCCAGCCAATACAACTATGTGGTTAGAAAAAGCATCATTCCTGCGTGTACGGGATATTACGTTAGGATATAGCTTACCACGGAATGTATTGAAAAACATAAATATTGGCTCATTAAGAGTGTATGCACGTGTATCCAACCTGGCAGTTATTACAGGGTATACCGGTACAGACCCGGAAATTAGTACTAACCGGAATGAGAACTACAAAGTAGGTTATGATAACCGTTCGGTTCCTTACCCACGAACATTCACATTTGGTATTAATTTGAATTTATAATTAATAAAACAATATCTTACGAAAAGATTAAACATCTATATAATAGCATTATTTACATCGTTTACTCTCTTTACGGGATGCGATGTTTTGGATAATCCTTACTACGAAGGAGATTATGCTGAAGAAATATTCAAAGATGCCGAAAAGATAGCGGTTGCATCCATCGGTTTGTATGATGCCATGCAAAATGCTGAATTCCTGGGTGGACGTGCACAGATATATGTAGACATCAGAGGCATTGATGTAAATCCTCCTACTTATTTCGGAAACATGTCTATTTTCCAGAATACAGCAAGTGATACCACTACGGAAGACGCATGGCAGGGAGCTTATCGCACCATATATGAATGTAATTTATTTCTGGAAGGTATAGAATCTGCCAGAGAAAATAATGTAATTACAAAAGAAGAATATGAATTTTATAAAGGTGAAGCCAGCTTTATCCGTGGAGTTGTATACTTTTATGTATTGAATTTCTGGGGACAGATGTATGTATCTGATTCCGATAATCTGGGTATTCCTTTAATTACCAAAACCTATGCTGCAGATGGTCCTGCTTTTACGGAAGCACCCCAGGTGAAACGTTCAAGCATTGAAGATTCTTATAAATTAATTGAGGAAGATTTATTGTTCGCAGAAAAGTATTTACCGGAGACGCGTAGTGAATATGGCGGACGTGCTGTGGCAACTGCAAAAGCAGCCAGAGCGATGTTAACCCGTATGTACCTGTATAGAAACAACAATACGGAGGTCATCAAATATGCAAGCATGCTGACCGATCAGTATGAATTAGCTTCTACCACTGTTAGTAACTTAACAAACCCAGATGCTTCTTCAGAAATTATTTTCTTCATTGCTATGAATACATCGGATAACCCGAATACAAATAATGCATTAGGACAACATTACGGTTATAACCGTCGTGCAGATATTACGGTAGCACCTGCTTACAAGAATCTGTTTGATGATAGTGACGAGCGTAAATCAACCGTTATTATGGAATACGAAGGTCGTTTATATTGCTACAAGTATCGGAATGGTTCCAGCGACTGGGCACCTGTCATCCGGTATGCCGAAGTATTACTAAACCATGCAGAAGCTTTGGTAAAAAGTACAAATACCGTAAATATAGAAGCCATTGCTTTATTGAACCAGGTTCACCAACGTTCTAATCCTTCTAAGGAATATAAAGCAGCAGATTTTGCCAATGCAACAGAACTGCTGGAAGAGATTCTGGTAGAAAGAAGACGCGAACTGGCTTTCGAAGGACATGGCAGCTTTGACCTTTTCAGAAATCAAAAAGGTATTCCTGCAGGAAGAGCAGCACAGGATGCGCCTGCTATAAACTACCCAAACAACTACTTTGCTTTACCTATTCCTAACTCGGATGTAATAAAAGCAGGGAAAGATGTTTTAGTTCAAAACAAAGGATATTAAAAGACATCGCTTATTCAAAAAAGAGGGACTGGTTCACATCAGTCCCTCTTTTTATTATAGAGTTATTCTTTATTTCACAAAACTAACATCTATCCCTTTCTCTTCTTTTGCCATACGGCTGATTTTCCAGCGTTTGTTTTTTACTTTACCGGTAATGAATTCAGGAATGTTATAGGATTTCATGAATTGTTGATAGTAATCTACTCTTCTCTGAGGTAATAAGAAAGGTTTTCCGGGATTACCCCGTTCATCTATATAAGCTATGTAGGGACGGGTATATAAACCATCCAGACGGCGACTACTAAATACCACCCAACGACTGTTACTACTCCAGGAATGATAACTTTCCACATCATTACTGTTCAGCTTATCCAGGTTTATATTTTCTCCGGTTTTCAAATTTACCATATGTAGGTCCGCATCTTTATGCCAGATAGAGAAATTACCATATGCCGATAAAGTATACATCAGGTATTGACCATCCGGGGATACTCTTGGAAAACGAACACTTTTGCCTTCTTTGGTTGCATTATATAGGGTATCTACCTGGTTTCCGAATCTACGCTTATCAGGATCAAAAGAGATAGAACACAAACTATATTTCACTTCATCATATTCCTGTGGCATAGGATGTGCTTCGGCTGAACAAAAATAGAGTGTTTTACCATCAGGGGAGAAGGTAGGAAAAGTTTCAAACCAATCGGATGAAGACAATAAAGAATCAGTTACTATTTCATGGTTCTCTACATCATATACCACGACATCCGAAGCCACATCATACACCTCTACCCTATTGCTATTCCGGGAATGAAAGACCTGTTTGGTATTATTGACCGAAAAGGCAACGTATTTTCCGGATGGATGCCACGAAGGATATACCAGAAAAGAGATCGTTTCATTGGTTTTAGTATTAAGCTTCTCAATAGTATTATTACGGACCAGGAATGTGGATGCATACGTATCTCTCATATGAAATAACATTTGCTGTGGGTCATTCATACAAAATGAATGGCAATTCATACAGTTGCCGTCAGTCAGCTTATTCTCCATAATAGGCGATTGCGAGTAATTCGTTACATTACGCTGATAAATTCCCATTTGGTCCCATAGCTCATAACCCGGCTCAATCAAACGATAAGCCATATAGGAATCTACCGGTTCCGGTGCTACAGAAATTGTAAACGGCTGATATTTTAGCCATTCATTTTTCCATTCATAACTATTACTTCAAAAAAACTTCCCTGGGAAGATTCCAATAGTTTCTTCCAGGAGGAGGCAGGTATCGAAAACTGTCCTCTTTTCGCTTTCACCTGCAAAGAATAAGAAGCGTTTTGAAAATGTACATACCCATCCTGCATACCGCTATCCATAGTAAAATTCAAAGGAGCAATATTAACAGGGATAGTTACTTCTTTATAATCCGGAAAAATAACCGGCTGTCCGGCCACTTCCCTGTATTTATCCGGCAAAGATGGCTGGCAGGAGATAAAAAAGAAGACCAACCCCATGTAGGCTATTATGTTTTTCATTTCGCCTTGTACTTATTTAAACATGAAATAATACCAATATGTATTTCCAAACGCATTTCTCAGTAACGCAGGTAAAGAGTTACTGTTATTCTTATTTGCCAATATCTGTTTTTTTATAGATAGAAAACTGTTCCATCCGTTGCATAGGAATATTAAATCGTTGCCAGTAATCGGGATCATTTTCAGAAAGTGTAATCACAGCTTCCTGGAAACTACGAGGCAACTTAGGCAAATATCCGGTCCCATAATAGGTCTCTATTAATCGCTGGAAACGGATTAAATCTTTAGCCAGTAAATAGAGACATCCCAGATATTCGATAGGATTTTTATTAATATCAACCGATTGTATCAAATGTTGCATATTTACATCCATATCAGCCATAGGCATAATATAATCTACCTTTGTCAATCCTTTCCGTTTTCTTCCTAAAACAGGGTCATTTTCTATCTCTTCATCATCATACAGAAAACGGCGGTGTGCATACGCCCATGCTTTATATCCTTTAGTTCGTTCCAGTAAAGAGATATATTTTTCCGCAACCGGATAAGCACCGAATATCAGATTGGTTTCCACCAATCGTTGAATCAACCGGGGACTTCCTTCTCCCAAAGTAGTCAGATTGGCTTCAAAAGCCATTTGTTGAGCAGTAGCGATATCACCCATGGTGTAATAAATATCACTCAATAAGACAGAAACCATAAAGGTACGGTTAGGTGTCAATATCATACCCTGTACGCCTTTTTGGTCATACTCAAACAATCGTTCGGCCAACTCTCCCTTTTCTGCCAGTGCCCGGTTAGTCAGTACAATATATAAAAAATCAGTAAGAGGTCCTTCATTCTGTTGCAGGATAGCATCCCATTGTCCGTTACGGGCATAATAGTCCAGTTGTTTCATTTTATAGGATTTAACATCCAGATAACGGGGAATTCCCCACCATAGCAAAGCTCCTAAAAGAAATAACTGAGGTATCAATTCGACCCCAAACCGTTTTAAAGAAACTTTGCGTCCCGGAGATAGAAAAAAGCAACGAGAACAATCAACAGAAAGGTTGCCCATGAAAAGTAAATGACGGATGACGGATGTAGTTTGGGATGAAAATAAGCATCTGGTAAAAGTATAAAACGATACTCACCTACAAATGCCATATAAGTAGAACTCAATATTAACAAAGTAGTTAGTACGGCATAGGAGATAACCAGAAACAATAGCCTCACCCGGTATAACAGAAAATAAATAAACAATCCTGCTATAAACAGAAACACAATGGGTCCTCCTATCCAGAATAAGATGGGAATAGCTACCAGACTGGTATAGAGTTGTATTCGTTTATCCGGAATACACAGAATCCCCCGGTAAAAAAGCAGCATATAGATAAATGCAACTGTTCCGCTTACCAGGTAATTAAAATTAAAGTGCATAAACAATAAACAAACAGGAATTAGCAGATAGAGTAAAACAAAATCAGTTTGGGGTGCTATTTTACACACAATGCTACGGCTCAGTACTCCGGTAACAGTCAATAATAAAGCTGTTATCAAAGCTCCTACATATGGAAGATAGAAATACTGTACCAGATATTCTGCTGTTACCAAAGCTACACCTCCCGGTAACGATACTTTAGGGAAAATATAGAGCATACTATTCTGGAACAGTTGATTTTGTTCCTGTGTATAAAAATGATATTCGCAGGTGAACTGCAAAAAGAAAAACAGAATTCCAAATAAAAGTATGCTAAAGAGGACACCGGTATATTTCATTGAATGTGGGTTTAAGTTTGTTTTACTAATTCAAAACGTTTATCTACACAAGCTGGTAGTTCCTGTAAATAATGCGTGACATAAATAAGGGTTTTACCCGGTAAAGAACAATAACTTTCTATCAAACGGGCTATCTTTTGCTTATTACTGATATCCAGTCCATGCAAAGGTTCATCCAATATCAATAAATCAGGCGTTTTTACAAAGGCTCTTGCCAACAAGGCTAAACGCTGTTCACCGGAAGAAAGTGTCAGGAACAGGCGATCTTTCAGATGAGCAATACCCAATACCTCCATCCATGCCAAAGCAATCCGCTCCTGTTCTTCATTACATTTACGGTATAATCCTATGGAATCAAAAAAACCACTCCCTACAATATGCAATAAAGGTACATTCTCCATATAATACATATGCATCTCCGGTGATACATACCCTATTTTTTTCTTTATATCCCAGATACTCTCCCCGGAGCCACGTTCATTGTCAAACAAAATTATTTTATTTGCATATGACTGAGGATTATCAGCATACACCAGACTTAATAAAGTGGATTTACCTGAACCGTTAGGTCCTATCAAAGCCCATTTTTCACCATTCTTCACTTCCCACTCCAAATCTTTCAGAATAGTCCGGGAACCATACCGTATATTTACCTTATCCATACGAAAAGTTACCTCATGCTTACTCACTTGCGGATTAGACAAAGGTAAAGTTGATACAGATAAAACCGGTGGAAATAATTCCCGTTGCAAATGCGTATTATTTACAAACTCTTCACGGGAACAACTCGTATATATTTTTTTATCCTTCACGGGAAGAACATGGGTTACCATTGCCGGAATATCATCCGGATTAGATAGCAATAAAACAATCTGGACGCCCTGTAACTGTGTAATCTGTTCTAACATTTCAACCAGCAATTTCCGGGAAGCAACATCCAGCCCGATAAATGGATTGTCCAATATTAAAATACGGGGACGAGTCAACAAGGTACGAATAATGAGGAATTTACGTAATTCACCACTGGAAAGGAAAATAATCCGTTTCGCTAACAGTTCACGCACACCAAAAAGTTCCAGTAAATCATCCAGTAAAGTCCTGTCAGTATAATTTTTCAATAAATCCTCTACCAAAGGCATCTCTTCTGCTTCAGCAGAATGCCAGCGCTGCTGGTAATAGGAATTCCGATAATCAGCTATCGAGTAGATATCTTTAAAAGCTATACTTTTTACCCATTCTTTTGTTGATTCCTCCGTATGATAACGAACCTCACCCGCCTTTAAAGCATATCTACGCAGAAGAAGGTCGGCTAACAACGTTTTTCCGGCTCCGTTCGGACCAATAACCGCCCATTGTTCTCCGACCTTTATCTCCCATTCAACAGGTTCCCCAAATCGTAACTCCGGGATACGGGGTTCTACAGTATGTAAAGAAACTAACTTCTTGTTTTCCATTGTGTCCATATAACAAAGGTAATGAGATTTTTCGGATTAAATAAAAAAGGCCGTCCCTGTAAAAGACGGCCTGTATATAATTTCCTGTTTTTCATTTAACAACGGATATTCAACTGACGCAAAACATCCCGGATTTTTTCAAACGTAGTAATACGGGTTGGTACCAGAGGTAAACGGAGTTTATTTTCCAGATATCCCATTGCATTCAACATACTTTTCACACCAGCCGGATTTCCATCTACAAATAACAGATCAAACAGTTCGGTAAAACTATGATGAATCACACGGGCACTTTCATAATCTCCCGCCAAAGCCAGACGGGTCATACGGCTGAATTCACGGGGAAAAGCATTTCCGATAACTGAGATAACCCCAACTGCACCCAGGGTAATTAAAGGAAATGTAATACCATCATCTCCGGAAATCACATCAAAACTGGCCGGCTTATTTTTAATTATATCATCCATTTGGGTAATATTACCGGAAGCCTCTTTGATTGCTACCACACTTTTGAATTCCCGGGCAATGCGTAATGTTGTTTCTGCAGTCATATTGACTCCCGTACGTCCCGGCACATTATAAAGAATAACAGGTAGCTTAGTTGCTTCTGCAACCGCTTTATAATGCTGATAAATTCCTTCCTGTGATGGTTTATTGTAATAAGGCACGACAGAGAGTATTGCATCTATACCATCATACTTATCGTTTTTCAGTTTCTCAACAATTGAACGGGTACAGTTTCCTCCGACTCCCAGGACAAGAGGTATACGGCCTCTGACTTTAGTTACAATAAATTCTGTAATTTTCTTTTTCTCTTCTTCTGTAAGGGTTGGAGTTTCGGCGGTAGTTCCTAATACCACCAGATAATCTGTTCCGTTTTGTAATTGATAATCTACAAGTTTATTTAAAGCGTCATAGTCAACACTTTCATCATTTTTGAAAGGAGTAACCAGGGCTACACCCATTCCTTTTAAATTTATCTCTGCCATGAGGGAATTTGAACCGTTTTGTTATTTTGCTTGCAAAAATAAAGAAATTCTATGAATTTGCTAACGATAAAGCACCTTTATTATTACAACCGGAAGCAATTTATACCTCATTGTTCCGGTTCTGATCAAGTCGTGAAATCAACAATTTCATTAGCCAGACGTCCATAAAGACGGAAGGCGGATAATTCATAAATATCAAAATACAGGATTTCACCATTCTCGTAATATAATATCAGAGTTACCTCATCCAGCCAATCCCAGGTAAAATAATAATCCTCAAAATTATAAGCTGAATAAAATTGCTCATTACCAGAACCATTATTATTGAAACGGATAGAGTGTTCCGTATAAACACCATTTTCAGTCCACCCTTCTTTCCAGAGTAGCCCTGTTAATTGCCCGGGTTGAACATAACGTCCCTCTGAGTCTATTTCGCAACCAATTAAAGATAATAAACTGAATAGGATTACTAATGGAAGTATAAGATATTTCATACGCATCACTCTTTACAAAGAGCTAAATTAAGAAAATAAATTAGTTGTATTTCTATTTATACGGTTTCATTTATTTTGAACGGATGGTTTGCAGATAAAACAGAATATCTTCTGATAGTTTTTCGACTGTGTCTTCTTCGTTTTCTATCAGTGAGATATCATAGAGACTGACTCCCTCCATCTTTCTTCCGACTTTTAACTTTGCAGGGTGGTATAAAACCATATAATGAATGATATGATCAGTCGGCCGGCTTAAATCTATCAGGATATCAGCAGGTAATTCCGTAAACTTTATCATTAGTTCTGCACGGGGTAACATCAACAGATTGGTATCATTTCCTTCCTTTACCTGCAAACAGGTACTATCCGGCTTATGTATTTTATTTTTTGGAATATATATGCAACCGCTGACGTTTTTACCCAATACCCGTAATTTTTCCATGTACCTGTGAACGACCTCTTTATCTTCTATACTATAAGATATAAGAATATCCCCGGCCTGTTCTATTGTACAATACCGGTGGTCTCGCTTAGGAGCATTTTTTGCGAGTGAGTTTATTTTTCTTCTGAGATAATAGTCGGTTAATATCATTCAGTCAACAGATTTAAAAATTCCTGCTCATTTATTATTTTCACACCCAGTTTTGCAGCCTTTTCCAACTTGGATGGTCCCATATTATCACCGGCAAGAATATAGTCGGTTTTACCGGAAACAGAACCACTGTTTTTCCCTCCATTTTGTTCAATCATGGCTTTGTATTCATCTCGCGAATGGAGTGTGAATGTACCACTTATAACAATTGTGAGGCCTTTTAGTTTATCTGTACGGCCGGATAATTTCTCTTCTGATACCTGCATCTGTAATCCGTATTCTTTCAAACGCTCTACTATCGTACGGTTTTCCTCTTCCGCAAAATAATTAATTACACTTTCAGCAATACGTTCACCGATTTCATCCACATCAGTCAGTGTTTCCAGAGAGGTCTGTTGCAATTCATCCATTGAATGAAAAACATTAGCCAGTTTACGGGCAATTGTTTCACCTACAAAACGGATTCCCAATCCATATAATACCCGTTCATAAGGTACCTGTTTGGATTCTTCAATACTCTTTACCAGATTCTGAGCACTTTTATCTGCCCATCTTTCCAGTTTTAATAAATCCGGAATAGTTAGCGTATATAAATCTGCTACATTCCGTACATAGCCGGCTTCATATAAAGCCTCTACCGTTTCGGGCCCCATACCGATATCCATCGCCCGGCGGGTTACAAAATGTTCTATACGTCCTTTTATCTGCGGAGGACATCCGGTTTCATTCGGACAGTAATGGGCTGCTTCTCCTTCCGGACGAACCAACAAGGTTCCACATTCCGGACAATAGGTAACAAAACGGACTTTATCTCCTATCAACATCGAACGGGCGTCTTTATCCACTCCTACTATTTTAGGTATAATTTCCCCCCCTTTTTCTACTACAACATAATCACCCAAATGCAAGTCCAGATTTTCAATAATATCTTCATTATGTAAAGAAGCC
>JAJBTP010000064.1 GCA_020860805.1 Tannerellaceae bacterium
GGGATGGTTTGGGGGCGTTCTAAACCCATCTCATACCGGACGGGAACGAATGCTTCTGAACCTTATTTACATAAAGATATACAACTGTTGTCCCACTATATCCGTATGCATTTGGTTAGTCTGGACGAAATCAAATATGAAATTCAGTATGAATTACGTGTGGAAAAGGAATTTGTTGAAAATCCATTCTTATATGCATCCGCCAGAGAAGAAGAAAAGTTCATACAGGTGAATGGAAATAATCTGATAACTGTACCCTATGACAGAGAATCACTGAAAGAAGAAGATTGGAAAGAAATAGAGAAAATATACCGGAAAGACTTTTTTAACTATCCGGTAAAATATGTGTTGACTTATTTACCTGTTACGCTGGAGCAGGGTGACCATCGTATTACAGTCCGTTACAAAGCTCAGACAAATGCCCGTTTTGATTCACCCTCGAATATATATATATATACTGCTTTCTATTCCTACGAACCGATAAGAGATACTCCTCCTGCATCCGGTGAATGGGTTGTTGATATCCTTTTAGAAGATACCAAAAACAAATGGGAATTTAAAGATAAGATAATAGATGGAAATATACGAAAAATATGGAAGAAAAGAGAACTTCCGGCGACTATGGTATGCTCAACAAAAGAACCTACATTCTGGTGGGCAAGGTTGATAGATTCCTTTACTATATCAAATTTGTTTTTTATAAGCATACTCCTTTTAACCTTCCCCCACATGTGGTGTATGGCCCGGTACAGGAAGAAAAACGGTACTAAAAAAGTGCCCGGAATTGTATGGAAAGGAGCTCTCCTTGTCGTATTTCTTCACTTCATCGTCTTCCCTTTAACCCTGGCCACCCTTTATAATATTTTTGCTGCAGATGACCATTTTGAAATAGACCAATGGATAATATCTCTATTAGGAATAGGATTTGTTTTAGGAATCTTCATTTACCTCCCCCTTGCCGCAATAATGGATGCTATATTCAGAAGAATTTTTATCAGGAAAGGATAAGATTCTTTCATTGATAAGGCACAGAATCAGAATTCTGCGCAATAATACTTAAATACAAAAGCATAACTATCTTTTCAACCGTGCAAAAGTTAACTCATACCCGTGCGTAACTATACCTACGTTAAGCACACCAAACAAAAAAGTTACGCACACCCGCTGGAATAGTTACGCACACTCATTAAAAAAGTTACGCACACCCGTCGGAATAGGTATGCACACCCAAAAATAAACTTCTGCGTTCTTCGTTTCACTCCCTTACCTGGAACGATATCTTCCGCTGGTTACCCTGTTCATCTACCAATGTCAGAAGATGAATGCCCGGTTCCGGTTCGCAGAGGACTTCGTGAGTGCCTGAGGTTTTCCCTAAAAACAAATCATCCAGATGCCAGTAAATAGTAGCATCCCGCCGGGCATGAGCCGCTTTAAAAATAAATTTCTCTTTTTCACCACTGAACCCTTTCGGAAGGAATAATATGGCATTATGTTCGGGATAGATAATATCAATCTGCCTACTCTCTTCCGGATTACAACCGGGTTTCATAGGAGGAAGCGGACGGTAGTCCATACGGTAATTACGGTAATAATACTCCTGGGAAGGAGGCAGTACGAACCACGAACGGGAAACCATCCGCGAAGGCGACTCACACGAGCTGTTTACCCGGAACGCTTCATCCGCTGTTGAATGAATCCGTTGGTGGTAGGGATAAACCGGAGTAATTACGCCGGCTGCAGGAATATATACTGAGCCTACCGGTTCACAAATAACAGAAGCCTTATGTCCACCCAAACGGCAAACCGGAGTTACTACCATCTCATCATACGGTTGGTCAAACCAGCCGGAGCCCGGTAAAAGAGAAAAGATATCAAACATCACCGGCGCCGCATACCCTACACCCGTTAATCCGGCTTTGCCTTCTCCGGATGCGTTTCCTACCCATACCCACAGCGTAGCGGGGCGTGGTTCCAATCGCCCAGGCATCCCGGCTGCCGTAACTGGTACCTGTTTTCCAGGTAATCTTTTTCATGGATTCAAATTGCTGCCAGTCCGCTTCTTCTTCCGGACGGTTCAGGGCCGACATGGCTTCATATGTACACCAGATAGAAGCCGCCGATAACACCGGTTGGTCGGTCAACCGTTTGTCGGTTATCGAAACAACAGGCTCTTTTTCCGGAGCCGGAAAAGGAGTAGGAGGGTGGATATCTGCGGGATTATACCGCCCGTTGTACGGATGGTAATGGTTCAGTACCCGTGACAGGGAAGCATACATACCGGTCATATCCCACAGGTTGCCTTCCGCACCCCCTAAAATAAGCGAGACACCGTAGTGGTCTTCAGAGAAATAAAGTGTAGTCATTCCCAGCCGTTTCAGTAGCGTCATAAAACGTCCGGTGTTGTAGCGGGACAGCATACGAACCAGTGGTACATTCAGCGAGCGTTCAATAGCCCGGTGAGCCGGTACAGCCCCGTGAAAGTGTTTGTTATAGTTTTGAGGCATAAAGCCGTTGATATTCAGGGGTACATCCGAAACCAGCATCGAAGGCAGCAGCAAACCATCGTGTAGCATGCCGGCATACAGGAACGGTTTCAGCACACTACCCGTACTCCGGGGAGCCATCACCACATCTGTATAATAGCCCCGCCTTTCTTCTCCGCTATACGATACATTTCCGGCATAGGCTACCACCTCTCCGGTTTCCACCTCTACCACCAGCGCAGCCAGATTGTAAATATGGTTTGAACTGTATTCCATAGCATACCGGTCTACCAAGTCCTGTATTCTTTTCTGGAAATTGATATCCAGTGACGTAACAATAGAAGTACCTGGAGCCTGTGCCCCCAAACGGGCCAATAGGTGAGGGGCATCGTCGGGTAGGGGAACCGGTGCTTCCGGTAACTCTTCCATACAAGCCAGTTCGTAGTCGGTCTGTTCCAGTACTCCTTTCTCTTTTAGCCGCCATAACAACCGGTCTCTTTTTTCCTTTAATTGTTTCCGGTTCCTGCCGGGATGAATAAGTCCCGGAGCATTGGGTAATACGGCCAGGGTAGCACTTTCCGCCCAGGATAAACGACCGGCATCCCTTCCGAAATACCGCCATGCAGCTGTTTCCACGCCTACCACATTCCCCCCAAAAGGCGCGTGCGAAGCATACAGCCGGATCAAGTCCTTTTTCCGGTAAGTCGTTTCCAGAAATAAAGCCCAGTTGACTTCTATTACCTTTTCATACCAGGTGCGGGAACGGTTACCCCGTGCCAGCCGTACCAACTGCATGGTGGGAGTACTACCGCCACTGACCACCGAGGAGGCTCCTACATTCTGCCGGGTAGCACGTGCCAGGGCCAGCGGGTCAACCCCCGGGTGATAAAAGAACCGTTGGTCTTCAAACGTTGTCAGGCAGGTACTGAATTTGTCAGGTAAACCATCCGTCTCCGGAAAACGCCATTGACCGTCCGGTGCAATCCGTGCACCTAATAACTCACCGTTACGAGTATATAATAAGGTAGAAAAAGGATCGGTAAAGAGAGGACGGGGCACAAGACAGCATAAAATCAGCCACCAGGTTAAGAAACACAGGAGTATTCCCCATACTATTTTTTTTCCACCGACGGTTAAAAAGGGTATTTATTTGCAGGTTAAAAAACATTTATATTAACTTAGGATACTAAGTTAATGAAAATAAATTATATTTGCTCCTTTATAACAACAGGGATAACCTGAGAATTATTTTATCCCCGGCCAGGCTGGGGATCGCATGTGAACAGATAGCGAAGTAATTAATTGAGTCTTTTAACCGTTTGTGCTTTTGCGACCCCACCACCGAGTAGGATAACAATTGTTTTCCTTATTCCTTAGAATTGTATGTATTAAACCCTCGGAGTATGAAAAAACAGTATATTTTACTCTTGTTTGCCTTTAGCCTGCTTTTGATGATAAGTTGTAAAACGGGAGCAGGAGATAATCAGGAGGAAACCCTGACCTTTCATCCCTATGTGGAGGGCTTTACCACAGGTAACGTATCCCGTTTCACCCCCATACGTCTGGTGTTTAATGAAGATATTCCGTCTGAGAAACGACAGGACGGGAATATTGCCAAACGGGTAAAACTGAAACCATCGGCAGAGGGTGAGTATTTCTTTGAAGATGAACGTACCCTTGTTTTTAAACCTTCCCAGCCGCTCAGCCGGAATACTTCCTATGAAATGAAAACCGACCTGTCGGCGTGGTTCAATGTTCACTTGTCAGACCGTTCTTTCAGTTTCCGTTTTACAACCGTACCTTTTGAAGCACGGGCCTCCCTGCAGAATTTAAGCCTTAATAAAACAGATAAACAAGCCTGGGATATAACAGTAAATATATTTACGCTTGACCGTGAACCGGATGAATTGATTGAATCCATTATTGACGTTTCCCAACCCGGATTAAAGCTAAGCTGGAACCATCTGTCCAATGGGAAAAACATGTCCTGACGATTGAAAATGTAAAGTATAAAGAATCAGGCAATAACAACATTGAAGTAATTCTTAAAAAGAATAAGGAGAATATTCCACCGGCTACGTTGCTGAATGTCTCCATCCCTTCCCCGACAGATTTTACAGTATATAATGTCCGGTTACTGAATGAATCGGAGAAATGTGTGGAAGTTGCTTTTACCCAACCTTTAGACCCCTCACAGGACGTTAACGGTTTGATTTACCTTAAAAGGCGGTTCGGCCAAAGTAACGGATGAAGAGATTGTCAGCGTAGACGGTAATACCGTACGTATTTACCCGGCCATTACCCGGAAAGGAGATTTCCAGGTACATGTAAACCAGGGATTAAAAAGTATCAGCGGGCTTGCCCTGGCAGAAACCTATATACGCCAGCTGACTATCAGCGAAGAATTACCCCAGATAGAATTTATCGGAAAAGGCGTTATCCTGCCACAATCAACGGAACTGATCGTACCTTTCCGTGCGGTTCACCTGCGGGGAGTCGTGGTACGGGTGGTGCGGATTATGGAGCACAATGTCGGACAGTTCCTGCAGAATAACCAACTGGAAGGAAGTAACCAGTTAACCCGTGTAGGCCGCCTTATCTGCCGGAAAACAGTTTTCATAGATGAAGAGGACGTAAACCTGGCCGAATGGAACACCTTTGCCATAGACCTCCGTAAATTAATGGAACCGGAACCGGGAGCCATCTACCGTATTGAATTGGATATCAATAAAGACCTTTCCGTATATCCCTGTGGAGAAGATACCCCTAAAACCCGGGAAGAAATACTGGCAGACGATGACTACGCGTTTGAACAGGAAGTGAGCCGTTACGACCAGATACCTTATTACTATTATTACGATTACGATTATGACTACGATTATTGGTATGATTATGATTACGACAAACGGGACGACCCCTGTTCATCCAGTTATTATTACCGCAGGAAAATAGCCCGTAATGTAATGGCCAGTAACCTGGGTATCATTGCCAAACAGGGCAATACCAATGAAATGCTGGTCGTTGTGAATAATATCCTGACTACCTATCCGGAAAAATCAGTCGAAGTAAATATTTACAATTACCAGAACCAGGTAATAGGTTCAGGTACGACTGATGCACAGGGACAGGTACGAATCAAAATGGCAGGGGGACGCCCTTTCTTTATTATGGCCACCCAGGGCAAACAGAAATCCTACCTGCGGATTGACGGAGGTTCATCCCTGTCGACCAGTAATTTTGACGTTTCCGGCGAAGTCGTACAAAAAGGAATCAAAGGTTTTATCTACGGTGACCGGGGTGTATGGCGTCCGGGTGACACCCTGTACATGAGTTTTATGCTGAACGACCGGGAAAATACCCTGCCGGATAACCATCCCGTTGTGATGGAACTCTTTAATCCCAATGGCCAGCTTTATTTGCGCAAAACAGCTACCCGTGGCGAATTGGGACTCTACTCTTTTACATTACCAACCGATCCCGACGTACCCACCGGGGCCTGGAATGTACAGGTAAAAGTAGGAGGGGTTAATTTCTACAAACGGGTGCGGGTGGAAAGTATCAAACCCAACCGGTTGAAAATAAACTTAACCCATCCGGACAACATTATTGTGCGGAATGAAAAGTATACCAGTAAACTACATGTTGAGTGGTTACAGGGAGCCATTGCCCGGAACCTGAAATATGAAATTGAAGGAACTTTCTCGGCGATACCTACTACGTTTGATAAATTCAAAGGATTTCATTTTGATATGCCTATCCGCGAATTTAAAACGGAAACCGCAGAAATGGCAAAAGGAAAAACCGACGCGGAAGGAAATGCGGAAATACCGTTTAAGTTTGACCTCGGTGCAGCCGCTTCGGGTATGCTGAGTGTTTCTCTCTTTACACGGGTATATGAGGGTTCGGGTGATTTTAGTATAGACGGAGAGCAAATCCTCTATTCTCCTTATACCTCTTATGCCGGTATCCAGATACCCGAAGAAAACAATTCCTGGTATCTGCATACGGATAAACAGTACACGTATCATGCTGCTGCAGTGGATTACAGAGGAAAACCTCTGGATAATCGTCGTCTGAATGTGAAAATCTATAAAGTAGAACGTTACTGGTGGTGGAATTCTTCGTATAAAAGTCTGGCGAATTATATGCAGAATTCACACAATAAGCCTATCCATAATTACACCATTACGACCGGTTCAAACGGACGGGCTACGTTCAACCTCAAAATACAAAAAGAAGACTGGGGAACCTATTATATAGAAGTTACTGACCCGGAAAGCAAGCACAAAGCCGGTATATTAAATTATTACGACTGGCCTTATTATGAAGGCCGCCGGGACAGAGGGGAGGACGGTTCCTCGCCGTTGACACTTACCTTAAAAACCGATAAGGAAACCTATGAACCGGGTGAAAAAATACACATCACTCTTCCATCTTCGGAAAGTAGCCGGGCCTTGGTGAGCATTGAAACAGGTACGAAGATATTATCTATGACCGAACATTATTGCAATGCGGAAGAAACCATTATAGAGATTGAGGCAACCGAAGAGATGCGCCCCAATGCGTATGCACACATTACGTTGTTGCAACCGCATGTGTATACGGAAAATGACTTACCTATCCGTATGTATGGAATTGCACCTTTCAAAGTAAACTTTGCCGCCAGCCATCTTCATCCGGTGTTGACCGCGCCGGAGGAAATTAAGCCGGAACAGTCTTACGAAATTACGGTTTCCGAACAGAACGGACGGGAGATGGCTTATACCATAGCCATCGTAGATGAAGGGTTGCTCGACCTGACCCGTTTCAAAACACCTGACCCGTGGGCCGCCTTTAATGCCCGTGAAGCGTTGGGTATCACTACCTGGGATTTGTATAATAACATCGTCGGAGCCTATGGCGGACGCATCGAACAAATCTTCAGTATCGGGGGAGACGACGACCTCAATGCCGAGCCCAAAGCTGTTGTGAACCGCTTCAAACCCGTAGTGCAGTTTGAAGGCCCCTTCCTGCTCAAAAAAGGTGAAAAGAAAAAACACCGGTATGATATGCCTAATTACAATGGCCGGGTACGCATGATGGTTGTTGCAGGCGATGGAACCGCCTACGGCCATACCGAAAAGAGTGTGATGGTACGTAAACCGGTGATGGTACTGGGTACAGTGCCGCGGGTGATAGGCATAGGCGAAGAAATGGTGGTTCCGGCTACCGTATTTGCTACCGAAGATAACATCGGTAAAGTACAGGTAACCCTTCAGTGTTCAGACAATATGGAAATCATCGGCGAACGCACCAGGGAACTAAACTTCAGCCGTAAAGACAATAAGAATGCCACTTTCCGGATACGGGTGAAAAACAAACCCGGTGCAGGCCGTATCGTTATGACTGCTTCCGGAAAAGGAGAGAATGCCACCTGGGAAACTGATATTGAAATACGTTCGGTACGCCGTCCGCAGGTACATTCCCGCCAGATAGTAATCGAACCCGGCAAAAGCTGGCAGGAAAATGTACAAATGCCGGGCGCAGCCGGAACCAACAGTCTGACACTCGAGGTAGCAGACATTATGCCGGTGGGCTTGTCCTTCCGCCTGGCTTACCTGATAGGCTATCCGCACGGATGTATCGAACAGGTAACTTCCAAAGCATTCCCGCAACTGTATCTGAACCAGTTTACCCGTCTGACTATCTCGCAGGAGATAACCATCGAAGGAGCTGTAAAAGATGCTATCCTGCGGATTCGTTCCTACCAGATGCCTTCAGGAGCCTTCTCGTACTGGCCGGGAGGTAGTAGTGCCAACGGATGGGCTTCCGTGTATGTAACTCACTTCCTCCTGGAAACAGAAGCACATGGCTATGCCGTACCGGAAAATATAAAGAAATTATCGTTATCTAACCTGCGCAAGCTGGCACGGGCCTGGAACTCGTCGATAAGCAATGCCGCCCGTTCGAAGAAATGATACAGGCATACCGTCTATACGTACTGGCACTGGCACAAACACCGGAAATAGGTGCCATGAACCGCCTGCGTGAAAGTACCAGGCAATATGCAATGAGCCGTTGGATACTGGCCTCTGCCTATGCGTTGACCGGACGGGTAGATGTAGCGAACGACCTGGTAAAAACAACCGTAGCCTTTGATTCCTACAGTGACCGTAGCTATGATTATACCTATGGCAGTTCGTTGCGGGATAAAGCCATGCGATTGCAAGCCCTTAGCCTGTTAAAGAAAACAGAAGAAGCGTCGGTACTGGTGAAAGAAATCTCAGCCACCCTATCCAGTGATAAGTGGCTGAGTACCCAGGAAACAGCCTATGCTTTATTAGGAATGTCTGAATTTATAGGACGTTATTCAACCTCCGATAAAATGCAGTTTGCCTATGCCGGAGGAGGCAAAAAAGAAACTATTAATACCGATGCCCATGTATGGAACAGTACACTGGTGAAAAACGGAGGCGAGACTGAAAAAGTAGAAGTCAACAATACCGGACGTTCTACTCTCTTTGTGCAGTTAATCACCGAAGGTACTCCGGATCAGGGTGAGGAAGAAGCGTACGCTAAAGATGTCTCAGTGGAGGTCAAATATATGGAAGGCAGTAAACCGGTAGATGTCAGCCTGCTGGAACAGGGCACTAACTTTACGGCTGTCGTGGTTGTGAAGAACACCACCTCCCGGCCAATGCAGACCTGGTATTAACCCAGGTATTCCCCTCCGGTTGGGAAATCCTGAATACCCGCTTCCTGGAAGGCGGCAGAGATACCCGTGATGCCGGTATCAGTTACCAGGATATACGGGACGACCGCGTGTATAGCTATATCGACTACCTCGCAGCAGGCCGTGAGGTAACCGTACGCATCAACCTATGCACAGTTTATCCGGGTAAATTCTATCTGCCCCCTGTATGGTGTGAAGCCATGTACGACAACCAGATACGGGCCAATACCGAAGGCATGCAAATAGAAATAAAATAAATATTAAGATACCACTACTAATAAAGACTAACCATATTGCTTACAGGCCGGATAATCCGGTAGCATTCCATCTACCCCCGGCGGACCCTTACCTGTCCGCCGGGTTTTTGTTCTTCCCCTTATACATCCGGTATTTTACATAGTCATTCAGGGTCAGGGAAAAAAACAGTACCCATCCTATGACGAATAATGTGGCGTGAAAGGGGAGGGGTTTTAATTCAAACAGGCCGGTCTGGGAAAGAACAGCACCCCCTATGAAATCGGCAGCTAACACAACGGTATCAATTGTACCGGGTTTGGAACTCCAGAAATGCCGCTTTTCACGGATGACAAACACAACCACCAGCGAAAAGAAAAGCAACGTAATAAAACTAAACGTATAAAGCTGCCCCTCGTTACTCTTCAAATCAAAATAATACCACCCGATAAAAAGCAGCGCTAACGCTTCGATAGTCATCAGGATACCCTGTACCACTCCCACCCGTACCAGGCGGGAGATATTCCACCGGTCGGCTTCCATAGAGATAGGTATTTCATCATTAGAGACGGAAATAATCACAAAATCGGTCACCAGTAATAAAAGCAACATCACTGTCGTAGTAACCACATATTTGCTGAGGAAAATCAGCGCCAGTAAAATAAAACAGATTTTTAGGACTGTACGGGACAATTTATTCAGAATCCAGATATGAATCCGCTCCAGCATTACCCGCCCCGATGCGTACCGGACTCACAATTCCCTGCAATCCATCCTGTGTCAGGATAATACTGGCCGATTGTTTGGCTACATCTACCGCGTTATTGACAGCAATACCCACTTCTGCCTGCTGTAAAGCAGGGGCATCATTCACCCCGTCGCCGGTCATACCTACAATATGCCCTTTGGCCTGTAAGGCTTTCACTATTTTATATTTATCTTCCGGATATACTTCCGCTACGCCGTTGGCCGTTTCCAGTTGGGTCGCCATCGTCGTGTCATCCCCCAGTTCAGATGCTTTGAGGATGGTATTCCCTATACCCGTTTCCTCGGCTGTCTCTTTGGCTATAGGCAAAGCATCCCCGGTCAGCATCAAGACTTTTACCCCCAGTTTCCGGAGGTCATTGATAGGCTGTCCGGATTCAGGGCGGGGCGGATCCTGCAAAGCTACGATACCCACCAGCCGGGGAGTTTCTCCGGCCTGGCTCCGGGCCACAGCAATCGTACGGTTCCCTGTGGCAGCGGTATCAGTTGCTATCTTATTCCATTCCGGATGGGTGGTGACATCCGTACCGGTCAGCCGGAAAATAACTGCCAGCGAACCTCTATACACTGTATAGGTTTCATCTCCTGAGAGGATAACCGCTTCCGTGTGCCTGTTTTGAGTAGTGAAAGGGGTAAACGATTGTTGGGTAAACGGTTTTTGTCCGGCAGGAAGTTTTCCGGCAGCCTCGGTAAACGCCTGGTCAATCGCATCCCGGTTGGCCTGTTGGGAAGCCTGGAACCCATAGAAAAGAACCTCTTTATCCGTAAAACCCGGAGCTGGAAATACAGTGTTGACCGTGAGTTTATTAACTGTTAACGTACCGGTTTTATCCACACACAGGATGTCCATATTGGCCGCATCGTTCGGTGCATTCATCCGGGTAACCAATACCCCCTCTTTCAATAACTGGCGGGCACCAATCGCATTACTTACGGAAAACATCACCGAAAGCGCCACCGGTATCGCATTCATAAACAGGATAACCATCAGCGGCAGAATGCTCAGTAACGGTATCCCTTTATGTACGGAAACAATCATGGCCACTACCAGCATACTCCCGATTATGAGCGACAACCATTTGAGAATCTTTCCAATCACCTCGTCCATGTGCGATTTGGGAAGCGCCGTTTTAAGCAACTCAATGGTTTTCCCATAATTCGTATGTGCCCCGGTTAATTTCACCGTAGCCGTAGCCTCTCCATTGGTTACCACAGAACCCAAAAAACAGCATCCTTTTCTTTCTTACTGATATCCGTACTCTCGCCCGTAAGTGATGCCTGGTTGACCGTTATATTCCCTTCCGTCAGTGTCACGTCGGCAGGTACAAAATCACCTGTGCGCAAACGGATAACATCCCCCGGTACCAGTTCCCGTGCAGGCAGGTTTTTCCAGTGTCCGTCACGCAGTGTATTCACAGAAATACGCAGTTGCTTTTTCAACGCATCCACCGCATGCAAAGCCCGCTTATCCTGAAGATACACCGTAACCGAATTAATAATCAAAACCACCGTAATAAAAGCCGCATCCGCATAATTATGCAGAAAAAGCGAAAGAATAACCAATACCTCCAGTAACCACGCACTCAGATTCCAGAATTTCTTCAGGAATAATTTCCAGGGAGCAGTCTTTTTTTTCTTCCGTTTCATTGTACCCATACTGTATCAAAAGAGCATCCGCCTCTTGCTGCGATAATCCCGCCATAGTCAATTCAAATATCTACCTATAAAAACCACCCGGGACAACCAAAGGTTGTTATTCCATACGTAAGACAAACACGATTCAACTAAAATTCCCCCTCTTAAAAGGAGTAGAGGAGAAGAATAGTTTAACCGGTTACCTGATTTCAGTCTATATATGTCGGAAA
>JAJBTP010000013.1 GCA_020860805.1 Tannerellaceae bacterium
ATTAAAGAGTTCTAACTGAGGATTCTTATTAAAGATATAACGGATACACGCCTTCCGGTAACTTTTCCGGAAAACGTCCATCAGCTCTCCGGTCTCTAACGGTTTTTGAAAGTAAGCGCTGGCAAAGAATCCGACATTCAACTCGTCCATCCGGCGGGATACGACTAACCATTGGTACCAGTCTTTTAATTTGTCTGCCGATTTAAGCCAGTTAGATAACCGGAGGATGGCTGTATCTATCCATTGCCCGGTATCCGGATACATGAAAGTCCGGTCTGTCTGCCACAAAGCATATAAGCGATTATCTTCCCGGATAAAGATATCCAGTAAGTCCTTTAGACTTTGTAGTCCGGCTCCATACATACTTCTGAAAGAATAAATACCCTGACTCATACGACGTCCCAGACTTTCTTTAATAAAAGCAGCCTGCTGCAAATCCGCAGCATAATCCAGAATAAGCGAATTGAGTTCGCGGGCATCTTCGATGATGGTATCCATTGCCTCCCAGTCTTCCCGGTTATGACGTCCTATTTTACCAAAATAGGAAGGTAAATCATAAGTATAGCTTTCCAGGAAACTCTCCTCCTCCTGCCAGGAAATAACCCGGGATAGTAAATCCGGAATCAATTGGGTTTCCACCCGTTGGATATGGGTATATTTTTTATCTCTTTCTGTATCCTTTTCTGTCCAAAGCAACGGGGTAAAAACCATTTAGTTGCATAATGATTCCATTCGGTAAGCCAGGAACGTACAGGTGCTTTTACTATCTCTTCCGAAAAAGTCTGACACAATTCTTTTTTTAATTGGTCTCTGTTTCTGCCATGTACTACTACTTCTTTATACTCCTCCAGCAATTCATGTAAAGCCAGTTGAGTCAACAGGGAAGAGGTAAGTTCCGGTATCCGTAAAAGAATCGTAATCATGGAGTTAACCTGTTCCAATTGTTTCCGGTTAGGTGCAGTCGCGGTTCCTATTACAGAAGTAAAATCATATTGTTTTTCTTTCAGGTCTGTTAATGTATGAATAAGCGTACGCAGCACCTCCATCCCTTCTTCTTTTACTGCATTGGAATAGGATTCTATCTGGATACCTGCCAGCGGATTTTTAGCCGGATGACCAAAGGCCTGGCCTACATTCATCATCCCTTCTACTGCAGATTCCCACTTTTCATACTTTTCAGAGGTTAGTTCGTCTAATAAAGAAACCGGGAAATCTATCTCGTTTAAAACTGTACTACTTAAATAACCCGTAATAGAATCATACAAAGAATGTCCAAACGGATAAACTCTATGGAGAGCATCTATGTAGGTATTTAACTCTATGCGTAATTCATGGAGTTTTTCAGCTTCTTGGGCAAATTGTTCAGGAGATTTATACCGTATTACTTCGGATGATAATTTTAGTTGTTCCATAACGGTACTCTTTTTGCTTTTGTTGGAATGTAATTCCAGACAAAAAGGGTCCAGTCCCAGCGATTTCAACCGTGCCTGCACAACTGATAAAGCCGCCATCTTTTCTGCCACAAACAACACCCGTTTGCCATGATAAAGGGCATTGACGATGATATTAGTAATGGTTTGGGATTTCCCTGTTCCGGGAGGCCCATGTAATATAAAACTATTTCCTTGAACTGCTTCATGTATAGCTTCCAGCTGGGAAGAATCCGCTCCGATAGGCAACAATATATCTGCCGGTGATAATTCTTTATCCAAAACAGACGCATCAGTCGTTATTTCTTTAGCCTCCCATTCTAATTTTCCATTCATTAAACTGGCCACCAGATCATTGCGTGAAAGTTTATCGGCATTGTGGTGAATATCATTCCACATAATAAACTTATTAAAGGAAAATATTCCAAGGACGGCCTGTTCATCCACATCCCACCTGGGTTGTTCTTTTATACTGGTACGGATAATTGAATAAATCAGATTCACATTGACTCCGCTTTCGTCCACCGGCAAAGGGTCGAGGCCCGGCACTACAATACCATAGTTTTGCCTTAACATTTCCAGCAGGGTAATATTCATCAACGTTTCTTCCTCACGGGAACGGATAACATATCCTCCGGCTGAGGCTTTGCGTACAATTTCTACAGGTAAAAGCAAAAGAGGCGCATACCGTGGTTTTACACTGGAAGAAGTTTCATACCACTTTAAAAAGCCCAGTGCAAGGTAGAGTGTATTGGCTCCGTTTTCTTCCAGAGAGAGCCGGGAAGAACGGTATAGGTGTTGTAGTGCATTTTTGAGTTCATTCTCACTCAGATAAGAACGCAACCGGTTACTGGATAATTCTTTTTTTATCAGTGCAATCCGCTGTTCGTTCATATCTCCCAGATGCTTTAACTCCCGGTTATATTCCGGATTTTCCCAATCCTGAAAGAATGGAAAGACTCTGAATTCCTTTCCATCCGCCAACGCATCTTCAAAATATCCGGGGTCCGGTGAAAGAAATTGTAAAGTATTTTTGGTAATCCGGAGATTCAACAAACTGTTACGTAAACTCAGGTCAAGCAGTTTCCTCTCCCATAATACCTGCTTGGTAAGGGTTTCTTCCTGGTCCATGATGGAGAGGTCTGTGAGTTTTAATTCCTGCAGAGTAAATTCCGATTCATTATTTAAAACAACATCATCGTATTTAATTACCCATTTTCCTTCTTCCTGTACCCGGTGTGGTAGAGGTTTAATACCGGAATACCGGATGCGGCGGATATCCAGTGCACATTCAAATCTGTTAATATCCTGTAAGTGTGAATTAGCAATTTGTACGGCTCTGTCAAAATTACTTCCGTTACTTTTATTCATACAGGTTGTTTCCAGCAGTAGTATTTCATTGATACCATCGGCAGCCCGTTTAGTCAAAGCAGATACATCATCTATCAGAATATCCGGGAAGGTTTCTTCTATCAGCCAGCCGCCGGCAAAAGCATGTCTTTCTATCAAAAACAACTATCGGATGAATCCCGACAGCTTCCAGACAAGCCGCATACAGCAAAGTCATTTCCAAACAATTCCCCATTTTGTTACTAAGCAGGTTATCCACCATCCGGACACGTTGGCCCGCCTGCTCAAAACTTGCCGGAGCAACCACATATACAATCTGCTGTTCTGTAATAGCTGAATAAATAGCAGCCATTTGTTTCTTTACCCGGTCCGGGTCCCGTGAAAAATACTTATCCAGAGATGGGTCTCCCGTCCATGTATGCAGAAGTTCAGAAGCTCTTTTCAGAATAGTAAAAATAGCCGGATGATTAGGCGTTATAAAAGAAGCCAGCATTTCAGGCAGCACCGAACTTCCGCCCCATTCATCATATGCCAGCAAAGTAACCGGATAAGTTGCCGAAAAAAAGCTTTCTTTTCTCCGGTAATCTCCATCCGGAAATGTCCGGACAAACGTTCTGTTATCTGGAAAAGAAGTGAGGTCTTAAGATAGAAAGATACAGAATCCAGCCGTATAACTTCACCCGGTTGAATAGATTCTATTACACAAGGATCCACATCAAAAAAATACGGATCCGGAGAGAAAGTTATTTTCACATTCCGGAGAATGCTCTGTGAATCATTGGTTATAACAAACCGGCGAATTATATTTACATTATTTTGCTGCATGGCAAAATTTACCACCGGCAAATATTCAAAATCTATCTTAAACGGGCTACATACATCCTTCATACGGCCAAATATCTTATATTATACAATAGTACGAAAATATCCAGTATCTGAAAGGATTAAAAGAAGAAAAAAGAATAATTATATTATAGGAATTTATTTCCCAAAACGGGAATTATCTACTTTACTATATTGTTTTTCTTTGTATCCACCAAACTTCCAGGAGAAAGCCAATCCTATGAAACGACTGTCATCTATCGTATGCATATTACTATATTGATCGCCGGTATCTACACGGATATAACGGGGTGTATTACTTCGGAAAATATTATTATATTTTAGTGTTAGTGAGGCTCTGTCATCTGCAAACAGCCATTTAAGTCCTGCTGATACATCATAGAAAGTCCCCAGTCTATAAATACCCTGTTGAGCCGGTGATACATAATATCCATCCACCGAAAGTTTTATGTTTGGTTTTGATTCGGATAAAGTAATCGTATTATTCATAGCAACCTGTCCGAATAAACGGGTATTATTAAATGAAAGATCATGGAAATGAGAACTTTTTTCCTGCAGACGCATACACCCATGACAGTAAGTCGTGAATTCAACCTATTTCCTATACGGAACGGAGTGATAACTCCTACTCCCGTTGTTAGAGAATAATCCAGATTCTCAAAACGGAATACGTTAACCAATTCATCACTACGCTGATAAGGAAGCTGAATAAACTTATCCGGTACATAATCCGTAAAAACGAGAAATGTATATTTCTGATTTACAATATAAAGTAACTGTCCTGCATAACTACGACTGGGCTTTAATTCAGGATTTCCCTGAATAACAGAGTACGAGTTCAAAGGGGTAGTCTGTGGGTTTACACTCCAGTAAGAAGGATACTGCTTATCACTGGACATATTAAACTGCAGTATATGAAAAGAACTGAATGTATAACTTAAGGAACCATTTGGAAACAAGGCCCAGTCTTCCCAAAGTGTCCTCTTTGCTCCGTTGGACTCATAATCCGAACGAAAATATTCGACTTTAAGAGAGACTTTCATAGAGAACTTTCCAAACGAACGGGAAACTTCTGCAAATCCATTTCCTACATACTCTTTCTGAATCGTGTGCAGACTATTTTCCCAATCAGGCACATAGGTATCCCTTTCTTTATTTCGATAGTCGACGGTAGTTTCGGAACGGGTCAAACCGGTATTTACACCATAATTTATATTCCATTGATCCTGTATCCGGTAAGCATGGTTAATAAACAGCATACCTTTATGAATATCCTGTTTGCTATCATTCAGCAAATCAGTTGTGGTTATCTCTTCCTGGTAATTCAGGAAATGTTGATAGTCGGGACTGTGATAATTTGTATAATCCATTCCCGCAGTTATCCCCTGGTGGCCCTGATACTGTAGTTGTACATTTTGTAAACGTCCATCCTTATCCGAACTGGTACGGCTATTGGTTTCTTCTCTTCTGTCCGGATATGTATACCAGGTTGTTGAAGTCCGTTTAGCATCTACAGTTTCCGCATCCATAAAATAAGTAGCGGAAAGCTTATCTTCGTTTTTTAAAGTATAATTCAGCCCCAGACGAAAGCTACCCTGTATAACTTCTCCTTTACTACGATTATACTGATCGATAGCTATCTCCTTATGATCCACTATGTGGTGGGCAAACATATCTTCTCCTCCATGTGAGCGCCCAGTTCTTCCGTTTGCCAGAATATCCATATTAAACGGACCATTCGCATACGTTATGTTGGCATATGCACTTCCTTTCCCATAGTAATGCTGGCGGTACTCTGTACCTACCTCTCCCTGGGTTACAGGATTGACTCCCTGTGCCTCATCCAGTACAACATTGATTAAAGCCCCTTTTACATTATACCGGGCAGGTGCATTATACATGATTTCTGTACTTTTCACC
Organism: Tannerellaceae bacterium; assembly: GCA_020860805.1. GTDB lineage: Bacteria > Bacteroidota > Bacteroidia > Bacteroidales > Tannerellaceae > UBA4116. The sequence continues at coordinate 5,544 of JAJBTP010000013.1, forward strand.
CGGGAGGAAGGGATGGTTTTTAATAAGGAAACCAACTGTTCCAGTGTCATAGTGGTTAACTTTCCATTTATAATAATGTGCAGACTCGCAGCTCCTACCAGTTCAATAGTTTCATCTGTACTAATAATGCCGGGTAATTCACGAATCGCTTCAAAAGCATTGTTTACCGGTTTATCTTTTATGAGTTGGGGAGTATCATAAATTAAGGTTCCACCCTCCACTTTTATATGAGGTCTTTCTGCGGTAACCGTTATTTCACTTAATGCGTTCTCTTTTTCTGTTAACCGTACAATTCCTATTTCCTGCCCTTCCGTAAACAAAAGTTGATACGGTTCATACAAAACATGCTGGAAATAAAGCAGATAATTATCCTGTTTGTGAGGAAAAGAAAAAGTGCCATCTTCTCCGGTTATAACGGCATCAACAAATACAGTATCAGCTGTATGTAGTATGACAGCCACTGCATCTACGGGTTCATCGTAAGTATCTACTACTTTTCCCTGAATATATTGTGCCGTAGTTTGGATATAGCAACTTATGCATAAAATAAAAAGTAAAGTATATTTTCGTTTCATCTTCTATGGTTTTTCTATCAAACTGTTGATTTATCAAATAAAAAGGCAAATATAACCACAGCTATGTTATCCGAAACTTATGGAGTGTTATTTAGTCTTATCATTTCATTAAAATAAGAAAGTATATTCTACTTTTGTTATAAAATCACTATCCATGAAAATAAAACGGCAACAGTTTAAATTAACTGCTATATTAATTGTGATAGCCTGTTTCATCCTGGGACTATCCCAGGGATTTTGGTTAAAGAGTCTTTATAAAACCATGTACGCACAGACAGAAAATGTTGTTTATGATGCTATCCGTATGGCCGATTATAAAGAATTATTTTTTCGCCTCGATGAAAGAAAAACTCAACAAAAAGAAAATGGAGATTCTGATGCTACAGAATCCCGGTCTTTCCAGTTTCAATACAAACATGACAATGACTTACCGGAAATTGAGCCGGCTGATTCCGAAGGAAGAAAAAGTTTACTTAACAAAGGTGTACAGATTGTCATAGATTTTGAAGAGGAGGTAACTGATGAAGAAAATAAAATCGTTAATGAACTACCTAAATACCTATCACTCATAATGAGTTGGGGAGTATCATAAATTAAGGTTCCACCCTCCACTTTTATATGAGGTCTTTCTGCGGTAACCGTTATTTCACTTAATGCGTTCTCTTTTTCTGTTAACCGTACAATTCCTATTTCCTGCCCTTCCGTAAACAAAAGTTGATACGGTTCATACAAAACATGCTGGAAATAAAGCAGATAATTATCCTGTTTGTGAGGAAAAGAAAAAGTGCCATCTTCTCCGGTTATAACGGCATCAACAAATACAGTATCAGCTGTATGTAGTATGACAGCCACTGCATCTACGGGTTCATCGTAAGTATCTACTACTTTTCCCTGAATATATTGTGCCGTAGTTTGGATATAGCAACTTATGCATAAAATAAAAAGTAAAGTATATTTTCGTTTCATCTTCTATGGTTTTTCTATCAAACTGTTGATTTATCAAATAAAAAGGCAAATATAACCACAGCTATGTTATCCGAAACTTATGGAGTGTTATTTAGTCTTATCATTTCATTAAAATAAGAAAGTATATTCTACTTTTGTTATAAAATCACTATCCATGAAAATAAAACGGCAACAGTTTAAATTAACTGCTATATTAATTGTGATAGCCTGTTTCATCCTGGGACTATCCCAGGGATTTTGGTTAAAGAGTCTTTATAAAACCATGTACGCACAGACAGAAAATGTTGTTTATGATGCTATCCGTATGGCCGATTATAAAGAATTATTTTTTCGCCTCGATGAAAGAAAAACTCAACAAAAAGAAAATGGAGATTCTGATGCTACAGAATCCCGGTCTTTCCAGTTTCAATACAAACATGACAATGACTTACCGGAAATTGAGCCGGCTGATTCCGAAGGAAGAAAAAGTTTACTTAACAAAGGTGTACAGATTGTCATAGATTTTGAAGAGGAGGTAACTGATGAAGAAAATAAAATCGTTAATGAACTACCTAAATACCTATCACTCATAAAAGGAATGGAAGATATGATATTATCCTCTATACATGCTTCCCTCGATTCTCTTTATCCTATCAATTACAGTCAGTTTAGTAATCTACTGGAAATAGAATTAAAAGAACGGGGGGTTGAAGTTCCTGTTATGTTAGAACTATTTACTCCTGCAGATAGTAGTTTCCGGATTATTCACCTTACTACTGCTGACAGAGAAAGGATAAAACCCGGAAAAAATAACATGCAGATTCATTATAAACTCTCTTCAGATACCCTTTATTACCGGTTGACACTTCAACATCCTTCCCGGATAGTATTAAGCCGGATGCTGGATATTGTTTTATCATCCTTATTTTTGTCTTTGATATTAGCCGGCGCCTATTATTATTTATATAAAACCATTTTGAAACAAAAAAACGGAAGAAGAATTAAAGACCGATTTTACAAATAATGTAACACATGAACTTAAAACTCCTATTGCAGTAGCCATAGCTGCTAACGACGCTCTGTTAAACTATGACCAGACTGTAAGCGAAAAACAGAAAAAATATCTGGAAATAATAAACGAACAGTTGTATCGCCTTACAGGTATGGTAGAGCAAATATTATCTCTTTCAGCAGAAAACCGTTCGACATTCAAACTTCACATGGAACAGGTAAAGATTAAGCATATACTACCAGAAATTATCGAACAGCAAAAACTCAAAAACCAGAAAGAATTACGGATTACCTGTGATATAGAGGATACATTCTTTATCAGAGGAGATAAAACCCATATCCACAATATGCTTAATAACCTGATTGAAAATGCTATCAAATATGCAGACAAAGAACCGGTTGAAATTACTTTAAGGGGTATACTAAAAGAAAATGAAACAATTCTGTCAGTTACAGATAACGGGTTAGGTATCAGTGAAGAAAATCAGAAACGTATTTTTGACAAATTCTTCCGGGTTCCACATGGTAATATCCATACAGTAAAGGGATATGGTTTAGGCCTGTTTTATATAAAAGACATGATGAACAGACATGGAGGAAGAGTGAGTGTGACAAGCCAGCCCGGAAAAGGTTTCACATTTAATCTACATTTCAGAAATCAATAAACAGAATGAATAAAATAAAAGTATTATTAGTAGAAGACGAAAAAATACTGGCTGCTATTATCAGAGATACCCTGGCAGAAGGTAACGAATTTGACTTTCAGCTGGCTGCTAACGGAAAAGAAGGATTGGAGAAATTCCGGGAATTCCACCCGGATATTATCGTTACCGATATTATGATGCCTGAAATGAATGGATTTAGTATGGTAAAAGAAATCCGTAAAATAAACCAGACCCTTCCGGTACTATTCCTTTCTGCCCGTTCAGGAGCCAGTGATGTAGTTGAAGGTTTTGAAACAGGAGGAAATGATTACCTGAAAAAACCTTTTGGGATGGCCGAACTAAGTATACGCATGAAAGCTTTGTTAAACAGGGTAAAAATTCAGCCACAACAGACCAATGACTACCAACTGGGTAACTACAAATTCGATCCTATTACACAAACCCTGTTTTTATTTGGAGAAAAACAATCCTTAAGTAACCGGGAATCTGAAATCCTGAAACGGTTGCATGACCACCGGAATCAGGTATTGCCGATGAAAGAGGTGCTACTGGAATTATGGGGAGATGATTCTTTTTTTTAATGCCCGGAGCCTTCATGTATTCATAACCAAACTACGACACAAATTATCCAAAGACCCGTCCATACGGATTTTAAATGTGCGGGGAATAGGATATAAATTGATTATAGAATAAAAAGGAGTCAAAGAAGTTATCGCTTCGCTGGAAGTTAAAGAAGCAAGTATATTTTGCCTAATTTATCAAAAAATAAAGCCGGCCTTGTTCTCCACGAACCGCAGGAGGACAGGCCGGTTTGTTTTTTGAGAACTTCTCTCTAAATAAGTCAGAAACCTAATTTCTTCTCCAGAACTCTCATATAATAACCTCCCACCACTGAACGGGCCTGAAAGCCACGTTGTGAGCCGGTAGAGGTATAATGCCAGTCACTTAACGGAACCCGCGAGTTAGTTTCATTTGCATACAACCACACCGGTTGCATGAGAGCATTGAAATCGGCATCATTTCCGGTCAGACAGGCTGTCCACAGAATCCAGTCGGATTTGGTATAATCCATCCGGTTGTCTAGAGGCAAACCATATTTATTCTGTTTGGTCAGATAGAAGGCCATCTCTTTAGAGGCTACATAGGCAGGGAATATATTCAGTCCCAGTAAACGGTCCCATATCAGGTTATATTTCTGGCTCCAGGTACCCGGCTGGTCAAACGTCAGACGGTAATGATCACCATCATCAGCCATTTTTATCCATTCGGCCGCCATTTCCTGGGCCTTCTCCGTATAACGGGTTGCTTCCTGTTCTTTCCCTAACATTTGTGCTAGTTTTCCATATCCGGCAACTCCCATAATGGCTTTTATGGATAGATTTGCATTATGAGCAAAATGCCCGGCAAAGTCGTCCGTACATAATTGATTTTCCGGGTCAAGACCTTCTGCAGCCAGATAATCTGCCCAGGTGGTTAACACTTCCCAATGTTGAGATGCATAGTCCGCATTCCCCTCCAACACAGCTATCGCAGTAGCCAATACCAACATATTCCCGGATTCCTCTACAGGCATATCTCCCTCATACGTTTGTCCATTGGCCAAAGGATAAGTTCCTACGTCGTGAGCCGGAAATGGTTTATTCCATTTTCCGCTTTCACTGTAATAAAATATCGGATTCATCATCCCTTTCAACAGTTCCGGGTTATAAATCAGGAAAAGAGGGGCGGATGGATAGGTGATATCTACCGTACCAATCGAGCCATTACTATAATTTTCTTTTGAAAAGAATAACAGATTACCCTCTTTATCCGTCACCAGTTTATGAGCCGTAATTGCCTGCCGGTAAGCTATGGCACATAATTCTGCATATTTTCGGCCACCTGCTTTCATAGCATCCTGGAAAATAGTGGCATCTGCCTGAGCACATTGTTTCATAACCTCGTTATAATCCCGGATTCCTGTACTCAGAGCAGAGAGGATATCTACCGTTCCGTCATGACTCCAGTACGGCCTGCGATTCTCTCCGAAATATTGAATTGAATAAATATCATCATAGCCCAGCAGGATATAACCTTGCAAATAAGAAGAAGAAACAGTCCCCAAATCTTCTGAGTAAGCCAGTACGGTCATTTCTTTCCGCATATCGGCCGAAGTTCTCCCGGTAGATGCTGAAACTTTTCCGGACTGCATAAATTTAGTTTTGGGTTGATTGTATTCATCTATGGAAAAGGTTTTGCCCGGAGCAGGAGCCGATGCCAGATAAAAATACCCCCAATCGATACAGATACCATCTCCTGATTTACCCAGAATACCTGTTCTGCTGTACCTGTTTTTAAATACATTACACCTTCTTTTTCTGCCTGTTCAAAAATGACCGGCTGATCTAATTCGTTCACTGCCCACTGAGGAGTGGCTTCCAGATAAATCTGAACATCATGCTCTTTCCCATCCAGGGCTCTTACCTGATAAGTCAGATAATTATAGGGTGCCGTCAGTAAATCCGGATTATCCATTAGTAAAGGAGCCGTAAAAATAACTTCCAGTTGCACCCCCCCACATTCAAAAGTATAGAAAGTCTGTCTAGGTAACACATTGACGGAAGTTTGGGTTGCTTTTTTGTCAAAGGTATTATCCTTGTTAATCTGGCGCATAATACCCATATCTACATAGGCACCCCCTCCATTATTTTTACAATGTGCCGCCAGTATATTTCCGGTAGGTTGTATAGTCTGAATAGCTTCAGCCGGAATTTCTTTCAATAGGTCATAATCCAGGCCATTGCCGGCAACTGCGATTTCGATACCATTCAGATAAATCTCAATATTATCATCATGGGAATACTGTAAAATAAGTGATTCTTTGTTTGCATCTTCCGGCCAGTCAAAATGACGTAGAACCCAGATATCATCCGTAAGCCACGGAGTTGACAGATTGGGATTCCCTTCTGTGCCAAAACCGGATTTACCTTTTTTCCAACCGGTAGCCTGAAAATCATTCTTCATCCAGCCGGCTGCCGACTCAGCAAATGTATAAAGTCCTTCCCATGCTTCACCTGCTGCTGTAGGGATAACCGGTTCTACTTCAATCCGGTCACGTCCCATAAAACGATAAGACACACCGTCTACACGCAAAACACCCAGTAAAGGGTATTCCTTACGTGTCCAGTGACGGGGAGCTTCTTAGTTTAATTGATCACTAAAAGACCAGGCACTGGTATAGGGGTCAATAGTAATA
>JAJBTP010000124.1 GCA_020860805.1 Tannerellaceae bacterium
TATGTTTGGTCTGAAATAAATATAACTATATGAAAAAAGAACTTATTACAATTGCATGTGTATTAATTTCATTTGCTGTATCGGCTGATAACCTTTCCGGTAAGCAAACCAGCAGCATCGTATTAAAAACACCGGGTAATCCTGCCCAGGCGTATGAATTACAGGAAAAGAACAATGGAATTCTTATTGCTACTGAAGCCTTACCGGTTGAAATTCGTCGTCAACAGGAAGAAAGAGAAGGAATTCTAAAACTGACTATAACGATCCGGGCTAATGAAGAGGTTTATTATAATTTTGAGAATAGGCTGGAGACTGCCATGCCACATAATAATTGCCAGTTTTATATGCCTGGTTTCTGGTATCGCCGTAATTTGCGCTCACCTCAGGAAGCACCTTCTTTCCATACCAGCGATAGCTGGCAGGTGAGGGAAGACCGTTTAAGTATTCCGTTAACCGGTATTTATAATGAGGAAAACGGAAATTATTATACTGTTTTACGGATGGATGATTTTCAGGATGAAGAAAGTCTGGCTACACATACAGCAGGTGAAGTAATTCTGACTACTAAAACCTCTATAGGTTACACAGGATTTGAGAATAAAGAGGGAATTGCAACCCTGGTTTTCGGTTTCCCTTATCACGAAGCACCTAAGACTTATATCCGTAAATTGACTTTAGCCCCCTTCTATACAGGCTTTTGAAAAATTGGAAAAGGGGGACACCCGTGAATTGATTTGGTTAATAGCAAAAGGTAATACCGATAGCTTTTCCGGTTTTGTAGCGAATGTCTGGGATTATTCCTATGATAGAATGCGGCCTAAAATAGTAAATAATGTTTATACATCTGCGGAAGCAAAAAAATATTGACAAACTTTTTCCATGAGAGTTATGTGGGCGACCAGGAACTGAAATATTTTTCCAGTGTACATATGCGTACGGATGATTACGCAAGTACCGGAGTTGCAGAAGTAGGCTTCGTAGGCCGTGTATTATTGAACGCATTTATGCACTTGAATATGGTGAAGCAAATCAGGATATTGAATTAGTTAAAAAAGCGAATGCTGTTTTTGATAGTTATCTTCAATATGCCTTCGCACCCAATGGTTTTTTCCGTGAATTTGTTGACTATGCCCATTCTTATGAAACGGATATTTACAGTATTCGCCGCCAGTCGGAAGGCGTATTTGCTATATTGAACTACTTGGAATATGAGAAACGTCAGGGACGTAAACATCCGGAATGGGAAAACCGTATGAAGCAAATCCTGCAGAGCCTTCTGAAATTACAAAATGTAGATGGTAGTTTCCCCCCGTAAATTTGATGATAATTTTATCATTACAGATGCTTCCGGAGGGAGTACTCCTTCGGCAACACTTCCTTTAGCAATGGCATATGCTTATTTTAAGGATAAAAAGTATCTGGAAAGTGCACGTCAGACTGCTGTTTATTTGGAAAAAGAGTTAATATCCAAAGCCGATTATTTCTCATCGACACTGGATGCAAACTGTGAAGATAAAGAGGCTTCCTTATATGCATCAACTGCTATGTATTATCTGTCTATGGTCACCAAAGGGAAAGAACGTGAACACACTATATCAACCTATGTAAAGAATCTGCTTATTTTGCTTTATCCTGGTATTATATGTGGAATGTACCTTTTGCACAGGGACAGATGTTAGGAGATGTAAATTTTCTTTCCAGAGGCTGGGGAAATGTGTCGGTTGAAAACAATCATATTGATGTCTTCATTTTTGAATTTGCTACTGTTCTGGATTTTCTTGCCAAAGAGAGAAAAGAACCGCGTTTTGCAGAATTTTCTAATGTAATTAAATCCTCTATGTTGCAGTTAATGCCGGTGAAAGGGCATATGTTTAATATAGGAAAAGTAGGATATTATCCGGAAGTAGTACAACATACGAACTGGGACTACGGAAAAAACGGGAAAGGTTTCTACAATGACATATTTGCTCCGGGGTGGACAGTTGCATCTTTATGGCAGATGTTATCTCCGGAACGTGTGGAAAATTATTTTAATCCTAAAAAGAAATAAGGAATCACTTTTTAGTTTCAACAGGTAGAAAGATTGTAAAAACCCCTTCCATCTATTAAATAATGGGAGGGGTTTAGTATGTTTTCGTTAGCGTGATACCCGGCCGGACCCGTCTCCACTCATTAATTTTTCAACTTCATCTACAGTTACCTGGTTATAGTCACCATAAATAGTATGTTTCAGGCAGGAGGCTGCTACTGCAAATTCCAGTGCTTTCTGATCATCCTCCGGATAAGAAACCAAACCATAGATCAATCCTCCCATAAAGGAATCACCACCTCCTACGCGATCTACAATATGAGTAATGTTATACCGTTTGGATTGATAAAGTGTTTCATCTGAATACAGTACACCTCCCCATGTATTATGATTTGCATTAATAGCTCCACGCAATGTAATTATCACCTTTTTGGCACGTGGGAATTTAGCCTGCATCTGACGGCATACGGATTCGAATTCGGCTGGATTGATTTCACCGTGAGTAGCTGTAACGTCAAAACCTTCCGGTTTAATACCGAATACTTTTTCACAGTCTTCTTCATTGCCTAATACGACATCACACCCGGCAACCAGTTGGGGCATTACTTCAGAGGCTGTTTTTCCATATTTCCAGAGATTTTTCCGGTAATTTAAATCACATGAAACAGTTACTCCTAAACGATTGGCTGTCTGAATGGCTTCCAGACATACATCGGCTGCTCCCTGTGAGATAGCAGGAGTGATACCTGTCCAATGGAACCATTGCGCGTCTTTCAATACTTCTTCCCAGTTAATCATCCCAGGCTGAATTTCAGCGATTGCTGAGTGAGCCCGGTCATATACTACTTTACTGGCACGGGCTACGGCTCCGGTTTCCAGAAAATAAATACCTATCCGGTCACCACCATATACAATATGATTCACCCCTACACCATATTTGCATAAATCCATTACACAGGCCCGGGCAATATCATTTTGGGGTAAACGGGTTACAAACTCAGTGTTCAATCCATAGTTGGCAAGTGATACAGCTACATTGGCTTCACCACCACCAAAAGAAAGATTGAATTGAGTAGCCTGGTTGAAGCGTTGGTAATCGGGAGTAGCCAGGCGAAGTATAACTTCCCCGAATGAAACAATCTTGTTTTTCATAATCCTATTATTGTGATAAGTAATTATACGTTTACATTTTATCAAAAGCCAAAGTATTCTTTAGCGTTGTAATATGATATATTTTCAATGGTTTGTCCTAAAAATGCCCTGTCATCAGGTAATTCTCCGTTTTCTACATCGGTACCATATAAGTTACATAAGGTACGACGGAAATATTCATGACGCGGGTAGGAGAGGAAGCTTCTCGAATCCGTAAGCATTCCCACAAACCGGCTTAACAGTCCTAATACGGATAATGCATTCATCTGTTTTTGCATCCCGTCTTTCTGATCCAGGAACCACCAACCGGAACCAAATTGAATTTTTCCGGGTATAGTACCATCCTGAAAATTACCCAGCATAGTGGCAATAACTTCATTGGCACAGGGATTCAGATTGTAAAGTATCGTTTTTGTCAGCTTATCCCGTGAATTCAATGTATCCAGAAATTTAGACATTGCTTTAGCGGCTGTAAATTCACCGATAGAGTCAAATCCAGTATCTGCTCCCAGCAATTTAAACATTTTGCTGTTGTTGTTACGGATGGCTCCATAATGGAACTGTTGTGCCCATCCTTTCTCGTAATCCATTTCACCCAAAATGACTAACATAGCCGATTTGAACTTCAGTATTTCCGGATGAGTCAGAGGCGTTCCGCCATATGCTTTATTAAAGATTATTTTTATTTCTTCCTCTGTATAATCTTCCGCATAAAACTCTTCAATACCATGGTCGGATAGTTTACAACCATTTTCTGCAAAGAAATTATGCCTCTTTTGTAAGGCATCCAGCATATCCGTAAAAGAAGATATGGTTACCCCACTTACTGCACTTAATTTCTCCATATATTCCCGGAATCCGGCAACATCTTCCACTGCCATTGCTTTATCCGGCCGCCAGGTAGGTAACATTTTAATTTCAAATCCACTTTCACGGATACGGATATGATGTTCCAGGGTATCAACCGAATCGTCTGTCGTACATACAGTTTCCACACGGTAACGGCGCATAATATTGCGCGCTGAATACTCGGGTGTTTTCAGTTTTTCATTACATTCATCATAAATATCCTGAGCTGTAGCCGGACTTAATATTTTATCAATGCCGAAAGCTGTTTTTAGTTCCAGATGAGTCCAGTGATATAGAGGATTACGCATGGTATAAGGAACCGTCTGCGCCCATTTCTCAAACTTTTCCCAATCGGAAGTATCAGTTCCGGTACAGTATTTTTCCGCCACTCCATTGGCCCGCATAGCACGCCATTTATAATGGTCGCCACCCAACCATATTTCCGTTAGAGAACGAAATTTATAATCATCTGCAACCATTTGCGGTATTAAATGGCAGTGATAATCAATAATGGGCATCTTTGCCGCATGGTTGCGATAGAGTTCCTGTGCTGTATTCGTTTCCAACAGGAAATTCTCGTCCATAAATGCTTTCATATATTCTAATTTTTTGTCTTATTAAAGTGTAACGCCTTTTTTGAATATGGCGATTTCGCGATAATTCTTTTTTTCATTGTTTGTTTGCTTTCCACTGGCTGTTTCAATAAGAAATTGAGTAAAACGGCTACTCAGCTCACTCATACTCTCACCTTCCAGTAAAGTTCCGGCATTGAAATCTATCCAACCTGGTTTATGGGTATAAATAGTACTGTTGGTCGAAATCTTTATGGTAGGAACAAAGGTGCCAAAAGGAGTTCCCCGGCCGGTTGTAAACAATACCATATGACAGCCTGCAGAAGCCAGTGCTGTACTGGCAACCAAATCATTACCCGGGGCACTCAACAGATTTAAGCCTTTTGTACTTAACCTTTCTCCATACATTAACACATCTTTAACAGCTGAACTACCTGATTTCTGAGTACATCCCAGTGATTTTTCTTCCAGTGTAGAGATACCTCCCGCCTTATTTCCCGGCGAGGGATTCTCGTATACAGGTTGTTCATTCGCTATAAAATAAGCTTTAAAATCATTTATAAGGTGTACTGTTTTATCAAACAGAGCCGGTGTTTCACAACGGTTCATAAGTAGGATTTCCGCACCGAACATTTCCGGTACTTCTGCCAGAACAGTAGTACCTCCCTGTGCCACCAGGAAATCTGAAAAGACCCCTAACAAGGGGTTAGCTGTGATTCCGGAAAAACCGTCAGACCCTCCACATTTTAATCCTACACGTAGTTCACTGAGAGGTATTTCTGAGCGTGTGTCCGCAGACGCCAAATCATATAAATCACGGAGGATTTGCATGCCGGTTTCCATTTCATCTTTTACCTGTTGAGTAACCATGAAACGCACCCGTTCCGTATCATATTCACCTAAGAATTCACGGAATGTATCCGGCTGGTTATTTTCACAACCCAGTCCAATAATCAATACAGCCCCCGCATTCGGATGTAATACCATATCCCGTAATATTTTGCGGGTATTTTCGTGATCTTCTCCTAACTGTGAACAACCATAGTTATGAGGATAAGCGACAATCGCATCGACTCCCATCCCTTGTGTTTCCGCCCGAAGGTTTTCTGCCAGCTGGTTTACAATTCCATTCACACAACCTACAGTCGGGATAATCCAGATTTCATTCCGTATGCCGGCATCCCCGTTTTTTCTTCTGTAACCTTTAAAAGTATAAGACTCTCTGGATTCCATTACCGGAACCGGTTGGGGTGTATAAGTGTATTCTAACAGGCCATCCAGATTTGTTTTAATACATTTTTCATTCACCCATCCACCTACAGAAATAGAGGTGGTTGCATGTCCGATAGGAAAACCATATTTAATGATATGTTCCCCCGGTTCAAAAGAATGAAGGGCTATTTTATGTCCGGCCGGAATGTCATTTCCGGCAATGATTTCTTTTCCGTCCACAAACAGGGAAGAACCTGCTGTAATAGTTTCTACAGCTACTATTACATTATCCGCAGGATTTATTTTTATGTATTTATCCATTGACAACTTCTTTTACGACTTCCTTCATTCCTTTTTCCTGAATAGACTGTAAATATAGTGCAATTTGTTCTGTTAATCCGGGTATTTGGTTCAAGTCTTCACCCCAAATGTAATTATTCCGGAGCACACCTGCAGCAATTTCCCTATAATCACCTGTAGACCAAAGATTTTTTACAGCTTCAATAATTTTTTCGTCATCCTGTACTACAATGGCATCATTGCCCCGTTTACCACCTTTATAATAGGTAATAATTGCAGCTAATCCTAATACCAATCCGGTAGGCAAATTACCTTTTCGTTCCAGATAAGTTTTCAGACCCGGTAAATCACGGGTTTTATATTTAGGGAATGAATTCAACATAATGCTTGTAACCTGGTGTTTTATATAGGGATTACGGAAGCGGTCCAGTACATCATTGGCAAATTGTTCCAATTCTTCTTTTGGCAAATGGAGAGTGGGCAATAATTCCTCAAACATAACTTTCCGAATGAAAGCTCCCATGGTTTTATTTTCCACACATTCACGAACCGTATCCAATCCATATAAATAACCAACAGGTGATAATACGGTATGAGGACCATTTAAGAGTGTTACTTTTCTTTCGTGGTAAGGTTCTTCACTGGGTACAAACAAGACATTCATACCTGCTTTATCTGCCGGAAATTCGTCTGTAACAGATTGAGGAGCCTCAATAACCCACAAATGGAAAATTTCTCCTTCTGCCAATAGTTGGTCGTTATAGCCTATCTGTGAGCGGATTTCATCGGCTGTTTCCCGTGGATAACCCGGTACAATGCGATCTACCAAGGTATTATAAACTCCACAATATGTATGGAACCATTCGTTAAAACCTTCACCCAGTTGCCACAATTCAATATACTTTTCGATACAGGCCATCAAATTGGTCCCGTTCAGGAAAATCAATTCACAAGGGAAAATAATCATTCCTTTATCTGCAGCACCGTTAAATACTTTAAAACGGTGATAAAGTAGTTGGGTCAATTTACCGGGAAAACTGGAGGCTGGTGTATCTGTGAATTTATCATCCGGATTGAAAGCAATACCGGCTTCTGTTGTATTGGATATAATGAAACGCATGTCCGGATTTTCTGCCAGTTTCAGGTATTCATTAAATTGGGTATAGGGATTCAATCCGCGACTGATAACGTCTATCAATTGGGTTTTATAAACCGCTACCCCTTTATCTAATCCTTTCAGGATAAGATGATACAGACAATCCTGATGGTTTAAGCTATCTATCATGCCCTGTGCAATAGGTTGAACAGCTACAATACTTCCTTTGAAATCTGTCTTTTCGTTCATATTCCATACAATCCAATCAACAAAGGCACGCAGAAAATTCCCTTCACCAAACTGAATAATCCGTTCCGGATACAGATTGGTCTGTACATTTTTTCTATTAAGTTCTTTCATGTTATTTTTCTTACTATAGACTTATACGTTTACTTTATTACTATGGCAAAGTTGTTTGTTTATCAATACTTTATGCCGTTAATTATAACATCCCGGGATTGTCTCACCTGTACTTCCGGACCTTCCTGCTGACGGATAATAACATTTTGCATATTTACTCCGTCTGTGTGGATTAGTTCGGCTCCCAACAGAGAACTGATAACTACATTTTCAACCTGCACATTACTGATTTTCATTTCCGGTAGCCCATTGAAATACATTGCTCTGCGCGCATTATTACAATAGACATCTTTGATGTAAATATTCCGGAAAGACGGCGTTTCCTCTGTTACCGCAGGAATATTCTCTTTTCTTTCAGTCGGGTTTTCCAGATCTTCCACTGCCGACTTGCCACTGTAAAACAGGTCGAACAGCAAAGGTTCTGTGGAAATATTTGACATAATTATATTTTCAATCCATATATTTTCTACTACGCCACCACGCCCACGTGTACTTTTAAAACGCAATCCGACATCAGTGCCCGTAAAGGTACAATTTTTGACATAAATATTATTGACTCCTCCGGACATTTCACTGCCAACCACAAATCCTCCATGGCCATGCAAGACTACATTATCTGTTATAATGACATTCCGGCAGGCTTCATTCCGTTCACGGCCATCTTTGTCTTTTCCTGATTTAATACAGATAGCATCATCACCGGCATCAAAAAGATTTCCTGCTATTAATGCTTTATTACAGGATTCCAGATCCAATGCATCACCATTCTGGGAATACCAGGGATTAAATACTTTGGTATTGGTGATAACTACATTTTCGCAGGAAAGAGGATGAAGGCTCCAGCAGGGAGAGTTACGGAATGTTACACCATCTATCCATACATTTTTGCAATGCCGGAAACTTACCAATACCGGCCGGAGCCAGTGACGGATAGCTTCCCACTCTTCATCCGTCTGCAGATTTTGTGGATTGTTGAACTGATCACTCACTAAATGTCCCCGTTTCGATTGTTCACTGGGATACCACATATCTTTTTTATCATTCAGAACGCCTCCGGATTCTACAAAATTCTTCCATTGGGCAGCTGATAATTTATTTTTCTTAACCGGTCGCCAGGCATCTCCCGAACCATCATAGATTCCTTCTCCGGTCAGGGCGATATTAGTAGCACCCAATGCATTCAACGGAGATGTACAACGGCGTGTATTGAGTCCTTCAAAAGAAGTCTCGATGATAGGATATTTTTCCGGGTCCGAATCGAATATAACCAAGGCATTTGCTTCTGCATGCAAATCAATATTATCCAACAGAGTAATAGGTCCTGTAAGCCATATACCGGAAGGTATTATAACACGTCCGCCACCTTCGGCAGCCAGTTGCCAGATAGCCGAATTAATAGCTTCTGTATTATCAGCCAGTCCATCCCCAATAGCTCCGGTTTCAAGGATATTAACAGAACGGGATGGAAATTGTGGTAAAGGAATAACATCCATGCTAAAGGGGATATTTTCAAAATAGTTTTCATACTCTTTACTTACATCCACCCGGGTTTGTGCTTTTATTCCTCCGGCTAACAGAAGGCTAACAGCCAGTGAAGTAATCTTTGCTTTCAAAAGGTAATAATTCATGGTATTCTAATTGGATTATTTGTTCATTTTTGCACTTCCGGATGCAATATTATTCTAACCATTTATATATAGTATCTAAAAATTGATTTATGAAAGGAAGAAATTGATTTATACCAATTATTATACAAAACTGAACAATCTCTTTACATAGTAAATCTTGCGATTCCCATCATCAGCCGCTACTTTTGTAGAGGTATTTTGCATACCCTATACTAATTTACAGAACAAGCAGTAATTATGAAAACACCCAGATTCTATTTCTATTTTACCATAATAGGCTTACTTTTTTGCTATCATCTTTTCAGTCTGAACGGGTGATTACCATTTTTATGATTGGTGATTCAACCATGGCAGATAAAAAAACGGATGGAGGAAATCCGGAACGAGGCTGGGGGCATATGTGGCCTTCTTTTTTCACAGCAAAAATAAAAATTGAAAATAATGCCCAAAACGGACGAAGTTCCAAAAGTTTTATAGAGGAAGGGCGCTGGCAGAAAGTAGTAGACCGGATTCAACCGGGAGATTTTCTCTTTATTCAGTTTGGGCATAATGATTCCAAACCGGATACTGAAAGATATACCGACCCTCATACTACCTATAAGGCAAACCTACACCGGTTTATAAAAGAAGCCAAAGAAAAAGGAGGTATTCCTGTTCTTTTTACCTCTATCGTCAGACGGAACTTCAATGAAAACGGACTCTTAATAGATACACATGGTGACTACCTGAGTGCTGCAAAAGCGGTAGCTCAGGAAGCAGATATAGTACTGATTGATTTAAATGAAAGGACCCATGCATGGATTCAGGCATTGGGGCCGGAACAATCCAAAGCTATGTTTATGTGGGTTGAACCCGGGACGCTGCCCTGTTGTCCGGAAGGAAAAAAAGATGATACCCATTTAAATATTGCCGGAGCCCGGCAGGTAGCTTTGTTTGCCTTAGAGGAACTGGTTAAGTATTACCCGAAACTGGCCCCCTTTATAACCCATTATGATTTCGTGGTAGCACAGGATGGTTCGGGCGATTTTTTTACTATACAGGAAGCTATTAATGCTGTACCGGACTTCAGAAAGTCCGGACGTACAACAATACGGATACGTACCGGTATTTACAAAGAAAAACTTATTGTACCTGAGTGCAAAATCAATGTCACGTTGATAGGAGAGGAGGGTACGGTTTTAACCTATGATGATTATGCTTCGAAATTAAACCGGTTTGGTGAAGAAAAAAGTACTTCCGGTTCTGCCGGTTGTTATATATATGCGCCGGATTTCATAGCTGAAAACATTACGTTTCAAAATACTTCCGGTCCGGTAGGCCAGGCTGTTGCCATATTGGTAAAAGGAGACCGGGCTGCTTTCCGGCATTGTCGTTTTCTGGGTTTTCAGGATACCCTGTACACGTATGGTACCGGACGGCAATATTACGAAGAGTGTTACATAGAAGGAAGTGTCGATTTTATTTTCGGAGGGGCTACAGCTGTATTTAATCATTGCGTTATCCACAGCCTGGCAAATGGATATATAACCGCTCCATCTACCCCGGAAGGAAAAAAACATGGATATGTATTTCTGGACTGTAGGCTAACGGCTGCCCAGGGAGTTAAAAAAGTATATTTGTCCCGTCCCTGGCGTCCGTTTGCTAAAGCCGTTTTTATCCACTGCGAACTGGATTCTCATATTGTACCGGAAGGATGGCACAACTGGAACAAACCGGAAGCAGAAAAAACAATCTTCTATGCGGAATTTAAAAATTCTGGAAAAGGTGCAGATTATTCCCGGAGAGTCCGTTTTAGTAAACAACTAAAGCACATAAAAGGATACTCGGTTTCTGAAATTTTAGGAGGTGAAGACGGATGGAATCCTTTAGCGGATAGCATTTTTGCCGGAAAGAAAAATTAATTGATTCCTTTTATTTATCACTCTAAATTTGTACCATTGCACTTTAACCCTGATTAAACCACCTTATGTCAAAGAAATTATTTTTTATTTTTCTCCTTAGCTTTTTGTCGTTCCTTCCTGGCATGGCAAGATTCAATTATTCGTTTACACATTATTCATCGGAAAACGGTCTTTCTCAAAACACAGTTATGAATATCCTGGAAGACAGGAAAGGATATATGTGGTTTGCTACCTGGGACGGAATTAATAAATTTGACGGATATACATTTAAAACCTACAAACCAAACGATGATAGTTCCCTGAGTTTCACGAATAACCGGATGGACTACATCTATGAAGATTCCCATGGTTACATCTGGGTACTGACCTATGATAACCGGGTGCATCGGGTTCAACCCGAAAACAGAAGTGTTCACACAAATTCCGACAACCGGTGAAGAGAGTAATTATCACATACACTCTATTCAGATATTACCGGACGGAGTTATCTGGTTATTAACACTTCATGAAGGTGATATACGGGTTTCTTATGAAACAGGTGATGAAAACCAATCGTCCAAATGGTTTCTGCTCAGGCCGGAAACTTACAGGCGAATAATGTTGAAACTATTTTTTATGATAGTTTATCACAGGAGTGGTTGCTCACGGAGAATGGTTTATATAGATATATACCGGAAAATAACAACACTATATCT
>JAJBTP010000227.1 GCA_020860805.1 Tannerellaceae bacterium
CCTTGAAACAATATGAGTTGATCAATTGTTGATTTGTAATAAAATCAGAATAGTATGAATTCGTATTTACATATCAATCAAACCGACCATGTACAGGGTCCGGAAAATGCTTCTGTCGAATTAGTAGAATATGGAGATTATCAATGTCCTTATTGCCGGAAGGCTTATTATGTTATCAAAGAAGCACAAAAAGAGTTGGGAGATAAACTGAGATTTATCTTTCGTAATTTCCCTTTGACGGAAATTCATGAAAATGCGTTGAATACTGCTTTTGCGGCAGAGGCTGCGGATGCTCAGGGTAAATTCTGACAAATGCATGATGAGTTATTTGAGAATCAGCAATATCTGCAGGAAAGCGATTTGATAACCTATGCGGAACGGATTGACCTGAATATGGATGAGTTCAAAAAAGATTTTGGGCAGGATCGTTTCTACCAGAAAATTCAGAAAGACTATGATTCCGGACTTCGTTTGCAGGTAAATGCCACACCTACTCTTTTTGTTAACGGACGTCTCTATGAAGGTAACTGGATGAGCCAGGAATTCATCGGGTATATGGATAGAGTGGCGACAGAAGTTTATAAATAATCTTTTAGTATAGATCCGGTATGAATCATCAGGTAATTTTAATCGGGAAAGATATTACATCCGCGTACTCCGGTATTAAAGAATTCAAACCGGATCATATACACTTACTTTTTACGGATGAGACCAAAACGGTTGCCGACCCTATGTTTGCTCTTTTGCCTCCTCATCTGGAATGTACTTCTTATCTGGTACAGGCATATGATGCGGAAAGTGTCATGAATGCGTGTCGGGAAATTCACCGGAATTACAAAGGCACTTTTCATTATAATTTATCCAAGGGAACTAAATTAATGGCGTTTTCTGCTTTTAAAGTTGCTCAGGAATATAAGGCACATACTTTCTATCTTACGCAGAAAGGAGAACTGATATTTTTTGAAGATTTTAAAAAATGCCGTCTCAGGAAACGGCTTACCAATGAAGAAATACTTCGGTTACATGGGAATATCCTGTTAAATTATTTTGATTCGGCTTCTTTACCGGAAGAAGATATAACGGCAGCACGGCAGATTAAAGAATTTATAGAAAAATATCCCCGTGAGCATGAAAGAATGCAGACTTTCTACAATTCAACTTGTAAAAGACGATTGGAATTATTGCCTAAATCTCATTTGTTTCCTAATGAATTGCGGTTTGTCCAGGAAGGTGGAACATTACTTGTTACACTGGAAGATGAAGTCTTATTGCATTTAATGACGGTAAATGGGGCTATGCTTTATTTTGACGGGCGTTGGTGGGAAACATTAATTGCGGACCAGGTTGAAAAATGGAGTCATCAGCAAAACTGTGTACCGGAAGTATGGCAAAATGTAATATTTTATATCAACGAGGCAAATACCCATATTAAAAACGAAATAGATATTTTGATTAATAATGGTCAAAAACTTATTTTTATAGAATGCAAATCCGGTAGAATTAATCAAAATGATGTTTATAAGGTAGATAGTATCCGGGAGATTTACGGAGGCGATATCTCTAAAGCCATCCTGGCCAGTTATTATCCGGTGAAAAAAGATTTATTGGAGAAATGTGATAGCCTGCAAATACATTGTTATGCACCCACTTATTTTGCTGAAAGATTGCATTTTCTGGATAATTTTTCAGAGTGGATGGATGATTTGGTACGTGAACTTCAAATCTAATTGACAAATTTAATACTTTTGCAGTGTATTGATAACCCCTTATAATAGTAAAGAGCAAAACAATGACAAACGATGATATCAAATCCCTATTAAGAAAAGAGGCTGAAGCTGTTTTAAATATACCGGTTACAGCGGGTTATGAGGAAGCAGTTAATCTGATCGTAAAGTATGTTCATAAAGGTAACGGACGGCTTATTACCAGTGGGATGGGTAAGGCCGGACAGATTGCTATGAATATTGCCACTACGTTTAGTTCTACTGGTACGCCTGCATATTTTCTTCATCCCAGTGAAGCCCAGCATGGAGATTTAGGCTTAATCAGGGAAAGTGATATTATGCTGCTTATTTCTAATTCCGGTAGAACCCGGGAGTTAGTGGAACTTATGGAGTTAACCTGTGGCCTTGCTCCGGATATGCAATTCATTGTTATTACCGGTAATCCGGAAAGCCCTTTGGCAAAGGATGCTACGGTTTGTTTATTGACCGGTAATCCGGCCGAGGTGTGTGCTTTAGGTTTAACGCCAACTACTTCTACGACTGTAATGACGGTGATAGGAGATATTCTGGTAGTAAAAACTATGCAAACGATTGGATTTACAAATAAGGAATATGCCAAACGGCATCATGGGGGATATCTGGGTTCCAAAAGCCGTAAGCAAAGTCAAGAAGAATAACATTCAACCTGCTGTATGAGAAAAGTAATAGGTATTGGAGAAACGATACTGGATATCATTTTTAAAGGAGATCAACCTTATAAAGCTGTGCCCGGTGGTTCTGTATTTAATGGATTGGTTTCATTAGGACGTACAGGTATCCCTGTTTTGTTTATCAGTGAGCTGGGAAATGATAAAGTAGGAGATATAATTCGTGACTTTATGAAACGAAATCATATTTCTACTGATTTTGTGGATTGTTTTCCGGATGGAAAAAGCCCTGTTTCTATGGCTTTTCTGGATGAGCAACAAAATGCCAGTTATCTTTTTTATAAAGATTATCCCAATCAGCGTCTGGAAGTTACTTTACCTCCTATAGAGGAAGATGATATTTTTATTTTTGGTTCTTATTATTCTCTGAATCCTGCTTTAAGGGAGCGAATGGTGGAGTTTATAGAGTATGCCCGCGAACGGAAAGCTATATTATATTATGACCCTAATTTCCGGAATGCGCATGCTCATGAAGCGATGTTTTTGACTCCTGTTATTTTAGATAATATGGAAGCTGCAGATATTGTAAGGGGTTCTGACGAGGATTTCTGTAATATTTTCAAAAAGACGGATATGCAGGAGATTTATAGAGAACATGTGGAATATTATTGTCCGACGCTTATTACGACGCATGGTGCAGACGGGGTGAATCTTTTCACTTCCGGAGGTAATCATTCTCATTATAATTCTTTGTCTGTTACTCCGGTTAGTACGATAGGTGCGGGTGATAATTTTAATGCAGGTATTCTGTATGGATTGCTAAAATATAATATCCGTAAGAAAGATTTACCTGATCTATCTCATGAGATGTGGGAAAAAGTGATTCGTTATGGTATTGAATTTTCGGCTGAAGTATGCTGTAGTTATGATAATTATGTATCCGTGAAATTTGCTGAATCCTATTTATTACCGAAGCAATCTTAAATATCATTAAACCGGATTCAATCAACAGTAAGTTTATATATCTTTGTAAGGAATGCTTATAGTGAAGACGATGTCAGAAAAAATTCTTTTTCTTTTATCAGGTATAATTGCATTAACCAGTTGTAGTTCCCGTTCTATAGATATCCGTACCGTATGTTTGCGGGATGCTATTGGCAACTATATCCTTAAGTGGGAGACTGACCCTCCAATGGAAGGTGTTATGAAGTTATATGTATCTGATAATCCGGAAAAATTCAATAAAAACCGTCCGGTTGGATATGTTAATATCAATGAGAATGTGACGAAATATGTAACCAGTGATAATATCACCCGGCAGTATTTTATGCTTACATTTAATGATAAATATCCTCACATTGTAAGTTCACGTTCCGTCATAATGGATAACGTTGAGAATTTGCGTGATTTGGGAGGATATCCCGGTGGAAACGATCATACTACCCGCTGGGGTAAAATTTATCGTTCCGGAGCATTGTATGATTTAACGGTTTTGGATTCCGTCCGGATGGAACGGTTAGGGATCAAAACCATTATTGACCTCCGCACAGAAGAAGAAGTATTCAAAGCACCTATAGGATATAAAAACGCGAGTGTCATTCATATTCCTGTAACCTTAGGTAATTTCAATGATATTTATAAACGGTTAATACAGGGCCGGGTAAGAAAGGGGGATGGAATGTTGTTTATGCAGGACCTGTATCTTCAATATGTTACCGAAAATAGTGAACAGTTTGCAAAAGCAATGGAAGTGTTTTTGGATAAGGAGAATTATCCTATCCTTTTTAATTGTACCTATGGAAAGGATGGAGCCGGTTTTCTGGCAGCTATGATACTGGCAGCACTGGATGTGCCGGAAGAAACTATTTACCGTGATTATATTATTTCTAATAATTATGTAAATATCCGGCGTATGGAGGAGTTTGCCCGTACGCTAAACTCGGATGCCCAGGAGACTATTACTGTTATGTTGATGGCACATGAAACTTTAATAGATTTGGTGTTCCGAAAAATAAAAAAAGATTATGGTTCAGTTGACAAATATTTGTCAAAAGAGTTAAATTTAACCGACAGGAAACGCAATCAATTGAAAGATATTATGCTTTTCTGACTTGATTACAAATAAATTGCGTACCTTTGCGGTTCTGAAAATTATTATATACACTATCACATTTTGAAAACATTTGAAGAATTAGGAGTTGCCGCACCGATATTGAAGGCAATTCAGGAAATGGGTTACGAATCGCCCATGCCGGTACAAGAGGAAGTGATTCCTTTTCTATTAGGTGAAGATAATGATGTTATTGCATTGGCCCAGACCGGTACCGGTAAAACAGCTGCTTTTGGTTTGCCTATCCTTCAGAAAATAGACGTTAATCTATGTCAACCTCAGGCACTTGTCCTTTGTCCGACCCGTGAACTTTGTTTGCAGATTACAGATGATTTGAATGAATATTCCAAATATATAGATGGTCTTAAAGTACTTCCCGTATATGGTGGGTCAAGTATTGAAAGCCAGATTAAGACGTTGAAACGTGGAGTTCATGTTGTTGTTGCCACTCCCGGACGCTTATTAGACCTTATGAACCGTAAAACGGTTAATTTGGGACTTGTTAAGAACGTCATTCTGGATGAAGCAGATGAAATGTTGAATATGGGCTTTACGGAAAGTATCAATTCTATTCTGGCTGAAGTACCTTCTTCCCGTAATATGTTGCTTTTCTCTGCTACTATGCCTCAGGGAATTGCCGGGATTACCCGTAAGTATATGAAGAATCCGAAAGAGATTGTAATCGGTAAGAAAAATGAAGGGAATAAAAACATCAAGCATGTTTATTATATGGTTCAGGCACGGGATAAATATCTTGCACTGAAACGGATTGCCGACTATTATCCGAATATTTATGGTATTGTATTCTGTAGAACCCGTAAAGAAACACAGGAAATTGCAGATAAATTAATCCAGGATGGGTATAATGCAGATTCTTTGCATGGTGAATTGAGCCAGGCTCAACGGGATTATGTAATGCAGAAATTTCGTGTAAAGAATGTCCAGTTATTGGTTGCTACAGATGTAGCTGCCCGCGGATTGGATGTGGATGAATTGACGCATGTTATAAATTATGGTCTTCCGGACGAAATAGAATCTTATACGCACCGTAGTGGCCGTACAGGCCGTGCCGGTAGAACAGGTATTTCAATTTCTATCTGTCACGTAAAAGAAAAAGGAAAAATCCGTCAAATCGAACGGATTATCAATAAAGAGTTCGAGAAAGGGGAGATACCCAGTGGAAAAGCAATCTGTGAGAAGCAAATTTTTAATCTGATTGATCAGGTGGAGAAAGTAAAAGTGGATGAAGAAGAAATCTCTGCTCTTTTACCTTCTATTTTCAGGAAACTGGAGTGGCTTGATAAAGAAGATATCATCAAAAGAATGGTTTCCCTGGAACTAAACCGGATGATTGATTATTATAAAGATGCAGATGAAATTCAGGTCGTAGATGAGCGCAGCGAACGTAGGAGTGGTTCGGGTGAACGTGAACGCAGAAATGGTCGTAATTCAGCTAATTCGGAAGAAGGCTTCAGCCGTTTCTTCCTGAATTTTGGAAAGTCAGATGGGTTATTTCCTAATCAATTGATAGAATTAGTAAACAAATGTGTTCCCGGTAAAATACGTATCGGAAAGATTGACCTTCGTGATAATTTTTCTTTCTTTGAGGTAGAGGAGGGCGAAGCCAATCGTGTACTGAAAGAAATGAATGGATACGAATTAGAAGGACGTCGGGTTTCGGTAGAATATGCTCAAAGCAAAAAAGGAGACTCTTCCGGTAGTCGTGGAGGCTATAGAGAAAGAAAAAGCGGTAGTAACCGTGATAGAGGTTCTTTTAGTCCACGTAGTGAAAGAAAAGAGAAACCCTGGAGAAGAACTTCTTCAGACCGTTCAAGTCGTAAAAAGAGTCGTTATTAATGAAATATAAAACAGGCTATCCATTTGGATAGCCTGTTTTTTTAGTATGTTGTTATAACTCTTTTCTCTGGACGTATTTATTTATTAGGGGTATCCCATTTTTTTGTATTTGTACAAACAACGTTCAGGGTTTGGTCGCCGGTCTGGATGAGGAAGTCGCCTTCTTCGAGAATCCATTTGCCGTCATAGCCTACAAATGCGAGGTCGGAGGCTTTTACCTGCAAAGTAACGGTTTGGGTTTCGCCGGGTTGGAGTTCTACTTTTTCAAAAGCGCGCAAACGTCGTACGTCTGGGGTCAATGAAGCTATCAGGTCACTGCTGAACAGAAGAACGCTCTCTTTGCCGGTGCGGGTACCTGTGTTTTTAATATCTACGGTGAAAGTCAATACATCGTCTGCCGTAAAATTTGTTTTATTTACTTTCAGATTGCTGTAGGCAAAGGTAGTGTAGCTGAGGCCGTATCCGAATGCCCATTGTATGTTTACTACTGCGTCATAGTTGTAGGCTCCTTCCATCTGACGGCCGATGTGTTCGCTGGGTTTGTGGTCGTATGTTACCAGCGAGTTGATTTCTTTCGGGTAGGTGTAAGGCATCTTACCGCTAAAATTCACCTGACCGGCTACAAGGTTTGCCAGTGTGTCACCTCCGTAGTTACCGGGGAGCATGATATTGATAACAGCTTTTGCTAATGGTTCTATATCGGCAATTAAACGTGGGCGGCCTTCGTTTAGAATCAGGATGATGGGTTTATTGGTTGCGGCCAGTGCTTTCACTAAATTGATTTGATTTTCCGAAAGGTGCAGATTGGATAGGTTACCCGGTGTTTCACAGTAGGAGTTTTCTCCGATACAGGCGATGATGTAGTCGGCATTGGCTGCGGCGGCTACTGCTTTTTCTATTTCGGAGGTATTTTCCTTCCACCAGCTACCGCCTTGTTTATAGGTAACTCCGGCCTCGTAGATGATATTTTCTGCTCCGAATGTGTTGCTAAACGCATCCAGAATGGTATTGTAGTCTGTCGCACATTCATCGGCTTTATCTCCCTGCCATGAGTATGACCAACCACCGTTCAATGTACGCATGGAATTGGCATTGGGTCCTGTAAGGAGCAACTTCTTTCCTTTTGCCAATGGCAGAATATTATCTGTATTTTTCAGTAATACCATCGATTCTTCTGCTGCTTTCAAAGCGACTGCCGCATGTTCAGCTCCACCAAACAACGGAAAGTCATTATAGTCATAATAGGGTTTCTCAAACAGGTTGAGCCTGTATTTGAGACGTAAGATGCGTCGTACGGCATCGTCGATACGGCTCATGGGTACTTCGCCTTCTTCTACCAGTTCTTTTAGTAATGTGCAGAAGTTCCAGTCGTACGGTTCCATTGCCATGTCGATGCCGGCATTGATAGTCATCCGGATAGCATCTTTTTTGTCTTTGGCTACACGGTCGCGGGTGTACAGGTTGTTGATGTCTGCCCAGTCGGTTACTATCATTCCGTCCCAGTTGAGGTCTTCTTTCAGCCATGTAGTCAGTAATTCATAATTGGCATGGAAAGGGAGTCCGTTATTCATGGCTGAGTTTACCATAAGGGAGAGGGCTCCGTTACGGACCATTTCCAAATAGGGGGGCGAAGTGTTTTTCACGCATGTCCTGTAATGTGATGGAGGAGGGTGTCCGGTCTTTTCCGGAAACGGGTACGCCGTATCCCATGTAGTGTTTCAAACAGGCAGCTACATAATTGTCACTGATATGGTTAGGGTCGTTACCCTGAAAGCCGAGTACGGATTCGCGTCCCATTTCGGCGTTGAGGTAGGCGTCTTCACCATAGCTTTCCCACAAGCGGGGCCAGCGGGGGTCACGGCCGAGGTCGGTTACAGGTGCGTAGGTCCAGGGGATGCTTCCGGCTTTGGTTTCGTAGGCGGATATGCGGGCTCCTTCGCGTGTTAGTTCACGGTTGAAGGTGGCGGCCATGTTGATTCCCTGGGGGAAAAAATGTGGCTCCCTGAGTGTAGTTTGCTCCGTGTACCTGGTCTACGCCGTAGATGCAGGGTATACCGATTTCTTCCATGGATTTTTCCTGAACACGTTTAATTATTTCCTGCCACTGGGCTGGTGTCTGGGCTACGCCGGTGGGCACATTCAGGATGGAGCCTACTTTGTATTTACCGATTACGCTGTCGAGTTTGGCTTCGTCGATTTGAAAACCTTTGGCTCCTTCGATGGCCATGATGCGCATGTAGATTTGCATCATTGTTTCCTGTGAGGGCATCTCGCCGTTTAGTTTGAATTCCTCTTGAATGTTATATTTTTGAGGATGTTTTCTATGTCTGTTACCTGCATGTTTGCGGGGTTGATGCCGGCAAAGGGGTTTGCACGTAGCTGGATGGCATCGATGGCGAGTTCGCACATTTGACCTACTTTTTCGTCGAGTGTCATTTTTTCAGTAACGCTTCTACCTGTTGCTCTATTTTTTCATCCCGTGGGATGGCTGGTGCAACAGTTGTTTGTGCTGTGGCTGCCAGTATGGAACCGGCTGCCAGGAATGATAGTAAAATACGTTTCATTTTATGTTATTTTTTTAGTTTGTTTTTATTTGGTGGATATCTGTTTGAAGTTTGAGTATATCTGTTGTTTTTTCTGTCGATGCAGTGGCTTCTGCCTGTAAAGTGGCTTTTATGTTACGTGATGAGGTGCCTACGAGGAAGGTGTATTCTCCGGCTTGTGTTACCCAGGCAGAGGATGGTTCGTCGTAAGAAGCCAGGTCAGCAGATTTCACTGTTAAATGAATGGTTTTTGTTTCACCGGGTTTTAGCTCCCGGGTTTTGGCAAATGCTTTGAGTTCTTTGGCTGATTTGTTTACACCGGCTGCGTTTGGTGCGGTGACGTATAATTGTACCACCTCTTTTCCGGCTACTTCTCCGCTGTTTTTTATGTCTATTGAGATGGTGTAGGTGTCATCTTCTACTATGATGGCCGGATTGATATACTCAAATGTGGTGTATGATAGTCCGTAGCCAAATGGGTAGGAGACTTGTTTGTTGAAGGTGTCGAAGTAGCGATACCCTACGTAGATGTCTTCTTCGTAGTCGGTGTAGTCCCAGTCTTTTATTTCTGTTTTTTTCTCTTCCGGATTCCCAAAATTCATACTGCTCATAGCGCCCTCTGTGGGGAAGTTGAGAGAAGAGGTATCGTCTTCATATTTCACCGGGAATGTCATGGTTAGTTTTCCGGAGGGGGAGGTTTTTCCGCTTAGTATGTCGGTTACACTGTTACCGCCTTCCTATCCTGCCTGCCATGCGCAGAGGATGGCGTCGGGTAGGTGTTTCCATGAGGCGGTTTCGATGACGCCTCCAATGTTCAATACGACAATTACTTTTTTACCGGCGGCATGGAAGGTTTTGCATACGCTTTGTAATAATGTGTATTCTTTCTTTTGCAGGTGGAAGTCGGCAAGGGTACGGTCTACAAATTCTCCGGAGGTGCGTCCGAGTGTTATGAGTGCGATATCGGATTGTTCCGCCTGTTCTTTTAAGATATCTGCCGGAAGTATGAGTTCGGCCGGACGTGGAACGGGCAGAAACATTGTCATCTTATTACTGCCGTCGGGCTGGTTGCGTTCGTTTTCAGCTACAATGTGTTGTTCATATAACTCTTTTAACTTTTCGTTTAATCCGTACCCGGCATTTTTGAGTCCATCCAGCAAAGATACGGTATAAGCCCGGTTTACGTTTCCTGAACCGGTTCCGCCTGCTATGAATTCATACGAAGTACATCCGAATAATGCGACATTCTTTATATCTGCCGCCAGCGGAAGAGTTTCTCTGTCATTTTTCAGTAATATCATTCCTTCCGTAGCAGACTGTCGTGTAACATCAGCATGAGCCTGCAAATCAGGCTTATTTGAGTATTGATACCCTTTGAAGCGTGGAGTTTGCAAAATCATTTCAAGGATACGTTTTACATTCCGGTCAAGAACAGCTTCGTTTAACTTTCCTTCTTTTACACCTTGTAAAATGGCTTCGTATTGTTTGTCTGTACCCGGCTGAAGCATGTCGTTCCCGGCTTCCATTTGTGCGACTGCATCTTTTCCTCCGAACCAATCGGTCATTACCATACCTGCAAAGCCCCATTCATCACGCAAGAGGGTTGTTTGTAACTCTTTGCTTTCGGATGTGTAGATACCGTTCAGGCAATTATAGGAGGACATAACGGTCCATGGAGCAGATTCTTTTACTGTTATCTCAAATCCTTTCAGGTAAATCTCACGTAAAGCACGCGGGGATACACGGGCATCTACTCCCATACGGTTGCTTTCCTGATTATTGACGGCGTAATGTTTGATAGAGGTTCCGACGCCGTTGCTTTGTACGCCGCGTACGTATGCGGCGGCAATTTTACCACTTACTACCGGGTCTTCGGAATAATATTCAAAATTACGGCCGCACAGGGGGTTACGATGAATATTCAGTGCGGGGGCCAGCAGTACGTCGGCGCCATATTCTAACACTTCGTTTCCGATAGCTTTCCCTACTTTTTCTACCAACTCCTGACTCCATGTAGAGGCCAGTAGGGTACCAATCGGGAAATGGGTACAATAATATGTATCCGGGTCGTTCTCCCGTGTAGGACTGATACGCAGTCCGGCAGGGCCGTCGGCGAGTACAACTGCGGGGATTCCGAGGCGTGGTATTGGGTAGGTGGTACCGGCTGCTCCCGGTGCCAGATTTTTTGTTTCACCTACTACTGCGCTGTCTCCTGAGAAGCCTGCCATTCCGGTTCCTACTACGAGGTGTACTTTTTCTTCGAGGGTCATGGCACTGATTACCTGTTCGATGGGGGCTTTACCGAGTTAGGGTAGCCCGGAGGTGCAGGCATGTAGGGCAGCTGTTATGATTGTTATTGCTATGATTTGCTTTTTCATGTGATGCGTGTTATTTGAATAGTTTGGGGACGAATTCTGTGAGGTAGATGCGCCAGTTTTTCCAGATGTGTCCTTCGCCTGTTTCGTAGTATTCATAGGGGTATCCTTTTTCGTCGAGCATTTTGAGGAATTCTACGTTGACCTGGTAGAGGAAGTCGGTGTTGCCGATGGCTATCCAGTAGAGGGCGGGCTTTTTGTCGAATTGGGTTTTTAGTTTTTCTTCGATGTTGTCGTAGATGGGGGGATTGTGCGGTTTCATTTGGTATGATGGCTGTTGAGAAGAGTCCCATGTAGTCGAACATGTCGGGGTATTGTTTGGAGATGTGGATGGTATGGAATCCTCCCATGGATAGTCCGGCTATGGCGCGGTTTTGTTTGTTCTTTTTTGTGCGGTAGTTTTTGTCGATGAAGTTGACTATTTCGGGGAATGCTGTTTCGAAGCTGCCGTCCATTGTTTTGGGTAGTTGCATGTTGGGTGCGGCGTAACCGAGGGATGATTCGCCGGGAGCTGCTTCGAGG
>JAJBTP010000173.1 GCA_020860805.1 Tannerellaceae bacterium
GCGGAATGGCGGCTTTTTGGACTTTGTCTATACAAAGTCCCTGCTTGCGACTTAGCTTCTCAGAATGAAAAATCCCCCGAAACTACTCAAACTTGAACAATTATTGAGATCGTTGTATGTTATCCCAAGTGAAGCCATGCTAACAAAGCTATTATAATCCCATGCATACCCTGCACAATTTTGGGAAGTATTAAAGTCATCAATTAGATTATATGTTTTGTTAGTAACGGTCTTAGAAATTGTGTAGTTAACCTCCATAAAGAGAGGGCGAAATAAGCAGCCCAGCGCATAAACCCATACCGAGTATTGAACACGATCATGCTCATTCCACCTCCTGTTATCGGTATGATAAAGTTCCTGCACTGCTTCCGGCAGAGCCGCCGAATCCCGTACAGTCCCTTTCGCTCTATAAGTACGGTTTTATCGCCGTTGGTCGCAAGATTTTTGAAAACTTCTCAAAAAATTTTTTAGAAAAAACGGGCGCAGTAGCCCGAAGCTACCACGCCCGCAGGAAAGCATATTCAGATTGCGTACTATCAGAATACTTTTATCGCTTGGGGGTGTTCAGTTTACGCAAATAGACAATCAACAGACACACCAAAAGTAAAAGGCTAAAAATGCCGATAAACACATGGATTTTCCCGGCAATCGCCAATCCTCCCAAAATGATTGTTGCAATGGATAGAAGTAATAATATCAATCTAAATACTTTCATAATTCGCTCCTTTACTGGGGTTCAATATCAAATACTAACACATGGGTCATATTGATAATAGTGCCATATCCCTCGTTGTTAGCATCGATTCTTGTTGCCAGCAGCCACCAATATCCAGCATCAAATGCAGCTCCTGCTGCAATAGCACCTGCGACTGCTGCGGTTACAGGAAATACAATCGCAACACCCGCTGCTGCACCGCCAGTCATAGTACTGCCTGCCGCCCAAGTGTTAAGATCGCTTACGATACGCTCAGATTCACAATTACAAGCATATCGCTGATAGCCCCACCAATATGTAGTGTAGCTGTTCACGCCCCTGCTGCAACGGTGAGATCTGATGAGGTGTTCGCCATTGATAATATTCAAATTCTCATCGGTAGAGATTTCTCCATTAAGAATTTGAGGGTTGATAACTGCAAAATGCTGGGTTAATGCTTCAATGGCAGCAAGATTGCACCCGTGTTCCTGTGCTGCTTCAACATCAATGGATAATGTACCGTTGGGATTTCTGATAACAAACGGCTCCAGCGCAAGCACATCATCCATTGTTGCGGTCATTTCGTAGTCAGAGGTGGAAGAATTTTCTGCTGCAAAAGCGGTGACGCTCATGGTAAGCAGCATGACAATAGCCAACATAACGCTTATTACCTTTTTCATTATAAAGCTCCTTTCGCTTCATGTCTATGCCTTATGATAGGCAAAAGTATGTATCTGTCCATATTTGTATAGCGCATAGCTATCTGCTGACGGGCTATGCGCACCCCCTGCTGATTTTCAATCGCAACCTCCAAAAGCAGAGGGCGAAATAAGCAGCCCAGCGCATAAACCCATACCGAGTATTGAACACGATCATGCTCATTCCACCTCCCCTGTTATCGGTATGATGAAGTTCATGCACGGCTTCCGGCAGAGCCGCCGCAGCCCGTACAGTCCCTTTCGCCCTATAAGTACGGTTTTATCGCCGTAGGTCGCAAAATTTTTGAAAATTTCTCAAAAATTTTTGAGGTAGAAAAAGAATCCCCGGACTGCCATTTCTGACAGTCTGGGGACTAAACTCCTTACTTATTCGATTTCGTTTTTTTCTACGGTCAGTTCAGCCAAAGAAGCGGAAAAATCTTCAACGCTCACTGGTGTATAGCTTCGCAGCTTTGTATCTTCGGTTGCCTGCTGGAACATATACCCCTCGCGTTCAATAAAACGACCTTGGAACGCACCACAAATATAATAGCATCCGTTGTACTCGGTCAAGAAAAGGATGTAATCATTGTTGCCGTTGAGCTGCGGCAAACCACCCATTACTTTACCCTCTTGTCCACCTTCTTCAACAACTTCAAGGGTGTCACCAACATTAGCAAGTCCCTTATATACTTCCGTTAACGAACCACAAATGCCAGGACAGTCATCCAAATCTTCCTGCGATAAGTTCGGGTAAAAATAACTCAGATTGCTGGAAGTGTTGCAATCGTATAATCTGGTGTCATTATCAAGATAGACAGGATTCTCGGAGGCTCTTGTGACCATACCATCATTGTTTTCCGTACCATGGTAGAAATCACTGCTATCAAATCTATAATCTGCATTGATAGATTTAATTTGACCTGTGGCAAGATTTCTAAAACCGTTCGCTACTGCTTCATAGTACCCAAAGACACCTTCGTAGTAGTATCGCTGATTTGGGTTTGTATAAAAAGGATGGTTGGCTTCTTTTGTGTACTCCAGCACCGTAGTACCTGCATAATCATAAATCGCATAACCGACAGGGGACAACTGATAGAAAATAGCAATGGGTTCATTGTTAAAGTTGTAGAGATAAAAACTTCTCTCCAGATCAAGCAGATCAGATTCATCTGCTTTCATCTCCAAAGAATCAGCCATCTCAGCAATTACATCGGCACAAAATGCCGGGGAATCAATAGTGATCTTATTGGCATTTTCATCAGCAGCAAGTGCCGGAACAGAAAGTGACAGTATCATCACTAAACAAAGCATCAGGCTAATCATTTTTTCATGGTTTACACTCCTTTCAAAATGACATAGGCGGTCAAACGGATATACTTATTTTTTATCCCACCTCCCATTTCTGCTGGGTGATCTCTCATTTGCCTACCGCTGCTTGCGGTGAAATGCTGCAAACCACAACCTTATTTTTGTTGTTTGTACTAACCAGCAACGAAGTATCATTATCAATTTGCCAAATATCTTCGTTTACCGTGCTAACATCTGGCTCTCCCCATACTTCAATCAGTTGGTTTCGGTAATATCCAGCCAATACGTTATTGACTTCTGCTTCCTCCATCTGTGCGATAGAAGCAAGGTCAGGGAGATTGGCACTGCTTTTGGGGGATAAATAGATACAGGCTAAGATGGCAACGCATAAACCAATGGCTATTAGAATTGATACAATGACAGTTTTCTTCTTCATACTTTCCATCTCCTTTGTCAGCGTTTTGAAGGTCGCTTTTGCTTATAAAGATTATTATATCAAGGTCGTATAGTCCCTTTCATCCCATAAGTACGGTTTTGTCGCCGTTGGTCGCAAAATTTTTGAAAATTTCTCAAAAAATTTTTTGAGAAAGAAAAACACCCATACCATCATTGGATAGTATGGGTGTCACTGACTTATGACGAGGGATCAAAAAGGTGTAAAGTTAATATTATATATGTCTGTGTTCGTCTTTTCCCAATGGGCAAGTGAAAGCAATCTTTCTTCAAATTCTTGTGATACACACCGCGCCACACAAATGTATTCATGCGATAAAGTACCCAAGATGAGCATCACCATGATCCTTTCTTATTTTAGTTAGTTACGGAAAAAACTGGCTGATTCAACCATTTCCTTAAATCCGTCAATTTCGTTCAGATCGTACTGATTGGAAGAATAATAGACAATATAATCGCCACAATCTACATAGATGTAGGAAGATTTGTTATCTCCTTTATCTTTGTAGAACACTTTTCCAGTTTCAACACCGTCATATCGACTTTGAGGGGCAATTCTTAAAACAAGAATGTCATTGTTTATGCTATTTACAAAAACAGCTTCCATAACAGTTTCATCGTAAATATGAACTTTGTCCTCTAACTGATACCCATCTGCAATAACGGACGGGAAGTACATTCCGAAAGGTTCACGATTTTGTGCTTCCTCAAATGTCAATTCATTCTTTGTTTCTACATCATTGACAGGTGGCGTGTTTTGGTTTAGAAGCAAGGGAATTGCCACAAGAGCAATAATACAAATACAAGCTGCAATAGCCCCATGCTTTAGCCACAGTCTGTCATACCATTTTTTGCGGCGCGGCTTATATTCCTCTGCCGCAACAATGAGGTCATTATCAATATAACCCATTGCAAGTGCTAATCTTGGAATCTTCATACTTCTATACCCTCTTTCCTTAAACATTTTCTCAAACGGTTTCGGGAGTGATACAGCAAATTTTTGACCTTACTTTCTGTAAATGAATATCGTGCTGCTATGTCGCTGATAGAATCAAGGTGGAAATATCTGCGGATAAAAACATTGCGGGCTTCTTCACTTTCGTCGCGCAGGAAAGCAGAAATAATTTTGCCGATTTCCTCATTCTCAATATCGGGATTCATGCGGTTATCCGGCAATATTGCTTCCAGCTCGTCAAATGATACAAGTGCATTAGGGGTACGCTTCAACGCCATTTTGAACTCCAATTTTTTCAATGACAGATTTCTTGTTATTTTACAGATAAAAGCCATAAAGTGATTTGGTCGGGTCGGTGGGATCGTGTTCCACACATTCAAATATGTATCGTTTACACATTCCTCTGAATCTTGGTCGTTGCTCAAAATATTGTTCGCCACATTAAAACACAGCTTTCCATATTTGGTATCTGTTTCTTTGATTGCTTTTTCATCACGCGCAAAATACAGCTCGATAATTTGTAAGTCATCCATGCGTTCACCTCCCTTTAGTTACTCAAAGGCCTTTCGTCCTATTAGTACGGTTTTATTGCCGTTGGTCGCAAGGTTTTTGAAAAAAGATTGAGAAAATTATGCGGCATCAATGCCAGAAAGAATAATGCAAAAGTTATCCGGGTCAATGGCTATAACGGGCTTGCCCTGTGCCTGGGTATGGTGAACGGTGTAGCCCGTGCCGCTGCGTTTGTTCGCCTGCATATCATAAACGGCAAGCAGTACCGCCGCGTGATCCACCAAATAGCGGTTGCGGTTGAAATAGCACTCCTTGTCGTATTTCTCCTGCACAATAACGGTTTCGCTGCTCCGGCGCAGCATGGCATGATACCGCGCCTGCTGCTCGTCCGTCCATTTCCTTTCCTGTCCGGCAAAGGGGACAATGCAATGTAGCTTCACTTCTGGATGCAGCTCCATGAGCGACAGGACGGCTTCACCAGCCCACATATCAACGCCCAGCGCACAGCCGGTATAGAAGTCGGTCACGCCTTGCCGATACAGGAAGTCGATCTGCTCTGCCAGCACCGCTTCCATTACTTTTATTGAAGTATCTTCCATGAGCATCGGCGTAGACCATGCCATTGACTTCGCTTACGCTCAAAGTAACTACATTATTGTTGCCCAGCGGAATGTCTATACTTGTTGTTTGGTTTTGTCCAGCAGGTATAGCAATAATTTCTTCATCATATGCCGGTACATATTCTTCGGCGTATGCGACTACGGATGTTGATAGCATAACAGCCAAAATCAACATAAAACTAAATAACTTTTTCATGTATGCCTCCAATGCTATGCTTTATTACTTTGTTTTACGGATCTTCCTTTTCATTGTAAAAACACCTAACGCAACTAATGCAACTGATAAGATTACCAAAGGAACAATGTAAAAGAAAGTGTTATTTGCACTGCCAATAGCTCCACCGCCGCCTTGATTGCCCACGAAAGCATCACTATCAGACATTTCATTCAGCAATGCTTTTGCACACGAAACAATTTTTTCATACTCATATATTTTCCCGTTATCCAGTTCCCAAAAATCCGGGCGAGATGCGAAAGGAATTGCATACGCTTTACCACCAGCAGTAAAATAAACAAAGTCTGCTTTAATAGCTGGAATTGTTAGGACAGTTACATCAGTTACTTTTTCATTAACTGTTGCCAAGAGCGCGCTAACAATTTCTTCATCGAACAGGTATGCAACCTGCCCCACGGTTGTATCATATGTCATTGAGGTATCATATCCAGACACTTTTCCGTTTGAAATAACGAAAGTGGAATATACATACCCTGTATCAATCAACAGGGGGACACGATAATAGTATGAGTTACTATTTTTTGCTGTTTTGATTGTTTCGGAAGAATCCAAATCACTTAAAGCAAACACTTTAACCGCTTTTGTAAAATCGACAGTCGTTGGCAGACGATCTTTCTTTGTAGCTTGGGCTAAAACTTGCATTTGCCTTAAAATATCAGTTTCGTAACTAAGCAAAGAAGTGTATTCAGAACTTGTTTCGATGTCAGCCGTAAGGCTGATTTCATTCTCTGTTTCAGCCGCAAGCGCACCGATGGGCAACATACACATACATAGCACCAGTGCGAGTATTGATAGTAAAACTTTTTTCATACTGACCTCCTTAATTATCATAGTCGTCGAAATAAACAGTGTATTTATGTGGTCTGGATTCCGACCAATTTCCAGAATCAAAATTCGACCATGTGACTACTTTTCGTGAACCATCCCAAGGATCATTAACTGCTATTTCTTCTGTTTCAGCGTCATATCCTCTGATTACATAGTAATGACCGCTGTTTCCATCGTTCACCAAGGGGATGACAGGGTATCCGTTATCTATGGATGTTTTTACTTTTGAGAAATTCCATCGAAATAGCGGTAATGTTGCAGATAATCCATAGTTATCATATGTCACATATTCTGTTGAATTTGCGGTTTCATAGATACTGCCAGTATCATTGTTTGTAGAACTTCCTTTGATGTGTGCTACAACATCTGACTGTGTTCTGGTTGATGATGAATACTTATATTTACCAGCCATTTCAGCCGACGCAGCCCAGCACCAGTTGGATTTTGTTTGCTGAATTTTAGTTACCACCAATTCTGTCATGGCTGCTTGCGCTGGCAATGCCCATAAAATACTAACTGCCAATACTAATGATAGGCATAGCGAAAATCTTTTTGCAAGGTGTTTCACGAATTGTTCCTCCTTCTCCATATGTGGAGCATAAGCAAAGGTTAAAGTACGAATTGAAGTTAGAAATCAATATGCGCATAATTCATTATAACAACATCATGGATTATGCGCCATCCCTGTTGAATTTCAATCTTAACCTCCAAAAGCAGAGGGCGAAATAAGCAACCCAGCGCATAAACCCATACCGAGTATTGAACACAATCATGCTCATTCCACCTCCTTTATCGGTATGATAAAGTCCCGTATTGCTTCCGGCAGAGCCGCCGAAACAGTACAGTTCCTTTCACTCTATAAGTACGGTTTTTTCGCCGTAGGTCGCAAGATTTTTGAAAGTTTTTCAAAATTTTTTGAGCAAGAGCAAAGAAATGAACCATAGATATTATTTGCTGAAATGATTTAGCCGTTATCAGGTTCTAAATACAAACGGCCTTCACCGCGCACACTGTAACCATCTTCGGAAACAAACTTAAAGTAATAATTCGTTTTCAGATCCAAGTTGTAAAATCTTCCGTATGTAGTGCCATTAGGATTAAGTTCCATTGTTGTACGACAGGTTGTTTCACCAGCACGATACAATTCCATTTTGATATTTTTGGGATTTGAAGATGTGCAAGTTACCACAACTTTAATTTCGCCGCCATGATTAGTGAAATTATAGTTTGTATAGAGAGCTGTGCTAAAGTCCATATTGAACACATAGTCCTGCAAATAAATATCCCATTTATCACTTGTGGAAGGCTTTTTTGTTCCTCGCGTTTTGTCAGTTAGGTAATTGATTGTTGCGCTTTCCATGCCAGCAGCAAATTCGTCAGCAGAAAGCACTTCTGCTGCTGGGGCAGAATTATCATTCTCCATTGCATAGGCAGGGGATGCGAATGTGCCACACAGTACCGCTAAAACACAAAGTAAAGAGATAATTTTCTTCATTTTGTTTTGTCCTCCTGTTCGATTTCTATTTTCGATATAGCTGTTTTGGATGCTATCAATACAGCATAGTTGCCGGAAATATCATTTTCTGATATAGCAGTAGAATCTACCACTCGCACAATAAGTTTTCCGTCTTGATTAACGGAAGCTTCGATATTTGAATGTATATAAAGGCTTTTATCAGAGTTTCGTTGATCTAAAACGAAAACACTATTGGCATTCGTTTGGTAATACTGTATTCCGCTGGTTTCAACATTGGAAATATTATGGTCTTTGCAGAATTGTTCCACATCATTTATATAAGAAATAGTAGGCGATTGCTCACTTGAACAACCATTAAATGCAATCATAGCACATATTCCCAATATAATAGCAACCAGCAGAAAAACTATTTTTTTATATTCTTTTCTCATTTTAGTCCACCAAAATTACCATATTGCCTTTTTGGATTTGTTCAAGGATACGGTCAGAAAGTGTGCTATCAGAGGTAAAAATATCATACCAAGATACGACACCTCTACCAACTTCATTATTATGTAAGTCCATAGAACGATGCTGCCATCCATAGAATCCATTGGAAATTTTCTGTAATTCTTCGTCCGAAACATCTTCATGGGCAGTCGCAAATGCTTCTGCAATGGTTTTGCCCACATCACGAGCGTTAAGGGCGTTCCAATAACCATGCCTATAAGCGTCTGTTACATCTCCATTGCCATTATAGCCATAAATAGAAGATGTGCTGCTACTGGCTGTTGTTGCATTAGACTGGACGGCAAGTGCTTCTGTTGGATAAGTTACAACCAGTAATTTTTCAGAATCAGTTAATCTTCCCCAAGTATCATACAGGCTATATGTGGTAGGAGCAGATTCGATTTGAGAAATAATAGCTTCATTCGACATACCATCTGTTTTTAACTCAATAATAGCACTGCACAGATCCGCAAAAGATTCATCTACTACACTTCCTCTGCTTTCGAGGTAAGCAATAACCTCATCCATAGTCATGCCGGAAATTCGCCCAGAATCCATATCTGTTTCAGCCGCAAATGCAGTTGTAGTCATTGTGAGTAACATAACCAGCGCAAACAGTAATGCAAAAATCTTTCTCATATTTTTCATAGTCTAATATCCTTTCTGATTTTTTATTTGTTGCTTTAATAGGCACATAACCACTTAGACACAGGCTATGCGCCACACCTGTTAAATTTCAGTCTTAACCTCCAAAAACAGAGAGCGAAATAAGCAGCCCAGCGCATAAACCCATACCGAGTATTGAACACGATCATGCTCATTTCACCTCCTGTTATCGGTATAGTAAAGTTCCTACACTGCTTCCGGCAGAGCCGCCGAAGCCCGTACAGTCCCTTTCGCTCTATAAGTACGGTTTTTTCGCCGTAGGTCGCAAGATTTTTGAAAATTTCTCAAAAAATTTTTTGTGAAATGACAATGCCCGTACTGGTGTTGATAGTACGAGCATTGTCAGTAATTGCATGGATTCGGTCTGTGTTCTTATTCAGCTTGTGTGTACTTTTTATAAATGTAAGTGCAAATGATATAGAAACAATATCCCGTTAAAAACCCTATTGTATTCATGATCAAATCGTCAATATCAAAACTTCTGCCCATGATTGGCTGGATTAGTTCAAGCACTACCGTTGTGACAATTCCGACACAGATATACTTTGCAAAAGTTTTTTTCTCCCATACCATTGGCAAAAGGAAACCAAACGGAAGAAATAATAAAATGTTGCCCAACAACATAAAAACAACCCATGATCCACCAGTCAATTCTCCTGTAATATATCGAAAAATTGTCGGTACAAAGTTAAATTCGCCAGAAAAGAGGGGGGATATTTCACCTCCAGAATATCCATAGATTAACCTAAACCAAATTAAAGACCACAAATTTGCAGGAGTTGCAATTAGCATAAGTAATCCAGCGATATAACAAGGAAACAAAAGTAATAGTGTTTCTCTAACGAACCCACTTCTTTTCAATCCTCTTTTTTTAAGCACTTTCCCACGGATTATCCAAAAGACAAACCCTATAATCATTAGAAACGGGATAATTTGCAAGATATAGCTGATACGCGATTCAAAAAAAAGATATTTCCAAATTGTCATTTTACACCCCTCCACGCAGATTTTGTAATATCGCCCACCGTCCGTTTCCAAACGGTGGGCGATACGCTAAACTATGTTGCATGGGCTATGCGCCATACCTGTTGAATTTCAGCCTTAACCTCCAAAAACAGAGAGCGAAATAAGCAGCCCAGCGCATAAACCCATACCGACTCCTGTTATCGGTATAGTAAAGTTCCTGCACGGCTTCCGGCAGAGCCGCCGAAGCCCGTACAATCCCTTTCGCTTTATAAGTACGGTTTTATCGCCGTAGGTCGCAAGATTTTTGAAAATTTCTCAAAAAATTTTTTGAGCATGAAAAAAGTGCGGGACGCGGCAGCCGAATATGGCCACCGCGCCCCGCGTTGCTGTTACTCCGTATCGGAAAGCGTCATATTAAACTGCGCTTCCTCAAATGCTGCGTCAGTCATATTGTGCAGCTTATGGATCGTCTGCTCCGCAAGGGGGCGCATATCTGCGTCCATGTCCTGCAGGACAGCGGAGATCCCGGCAATCGTCCTGCGTCTGTCGCTGTTGTGGTACATACAGATCAGATTTTCTTCCTCAACGGTAAATGTAATACGGCTCATGTTTATACCTCCAAATCGTTATTATTCTTCTTTGCCGCCGCCTTTTTCGAGGCGGCAGCTTTCGTCTGTCCGTCTTTGAGCTGGCTGCGCACAGACTGACGGGGCTTGCGCAGGGGCAGACTGCGGTTTTCGTCCTTGTTAATCAGTGCGAAAATGCCGTGTGCCGGACAGGTACAGGGATTTATAGGGCAGCATAGCTTGTCAAGCTGCCCGCCGTCGATCTCCGACAGGCTGCGGTCATACAGGGTATAATCGTAACCGTCCTCGCTGGTCTGCAAATGAAGATAAGTGGCATCGTCCAGAAGATAAACGGCTTCCTGCTCCTGCTGGGGCTGCTGCAAGTGCCGCTGCCATGTGACTTTCTCTACACCGAACAGCCCGCCTTGCTCGGCGTGTTCGCGGATTTCGTCAGCACTTAAAACTGCGCCCTCGGTGTTGTCTTCATAAATGCGGTAAATCTCCACACCCTCGTTTTCAAAGAGCCGGCGGGCGGCTTCTTCCTGCAAAGGCAGCATACCGTCCCATTGGTAGCCGTATTCGTTCATTTCCTTTACGGTAATGGACGGGTCGGGCAAGGCTAAAAAGAACACTGGTGAGGTTTTGGCATGGGTATGTCATTTCGAGAGTTCTTTCTGAATGGTCGCTGCAATAAGGGCGGTCATGGCGGTAATATAGGCTGTTGTCGAACCAGCCTATCACATGACTGCCGCTTCATATGCTGCTTAAATTATACATCAATAGATCCGATAAAAACAGATGTGTCCAATAATACACATATGCGCTCAATATAAGTCGGCGCAGAAGGCTTTGAAATTGTATAATTTAAGTAAGAAATTCGGGAAGGAGGAGATGTCGTCATGAATCAGCTTGATTTGTATGAGCTTGCATCAGATGATGCTATTTATAAAGCCATCGGCAGTCGCTTGCGCTATTACAGAAGTTTGCGTGGCATGAAGCAGGATGAGCTTGCAAAAGCGTCGGGTGTGAGTCGCTCAACTATCAGTAAGATTGAGAGCGGTAATAAAAAGCCGTATTCTACAGCGATTTTTATATCACTTGCCAGATCGCTGCACATACCGCTTGAGAATCTCCTCACCGATAAATTGCTCGCCTGATTACCCATTGCAGTCATGTGATTGTGCTGAACTATATGTAATAATTTATCCATCTGCCGCTGGTTGTTCAACCGGCGGCTTTTGCTTTTTTGAGGGAGGAAGGTGTATTCCATGACTGAACAGGA
>JAJBTP010000370.1 GCA_020860805.1 Tannerellaceae bacterium
AACAAGAAAAAGATATTTGTTTAACATTTTCAATAAGAATTAGATATACATTTTGTAATAAGTCAATAACAGAATGGTATCAAAAATAAACAAAAGAATAATTCACTCAACAGAAACGAGTAATTCTCTTCATGAAAAGTCTGCACAAAAGTTTATTAGGCTTATCCGGAGAAATTACCTAAAGAGATTTTATCAGGGGAATAATCTTGCAAAAGGTAAGCACATATAAAAAAATGTTGTAAATTTGCGACGATTCACATGTTTTTTGAAACAAACAGAATCCTGGCAATAACCAAATTTAAAAGTATTGAAACAAGACCATACACACCAGGATGGCAGTTTCTTACTTACATTTAGAATTAATTTCGTATGAAACGAGACGACATCATTTTTGACATTATCAAAAAAGAGCATCAACGTCAATTAAAAGGTATTGAATTGATTGCTTCTGAAAATTTCGTGAGCGACCAGGTAATGGAAGCCATGGGTAGTTGCTTAACCAATAAATATGCGGAAGGCTATCCGGGGAAACGTTATTATGGGGGATGCGAAGTGGTAGACCAAAGTGAAACGATTGCTATCGAACGTCTGAAAAAGATATTTGACGCGGAATGGGCAAATGTTCAGCCGCACTCAGGAGCACAGGCTAATGCGGCAGTATTTCTTGCAGTATTGAACCCTGGTGATAAATTCCTGGGATTAAACCTTTCCCATGGTGGACACCTTTCACACGGTTCACCGGTAAACAGTTCAGGTCTGTTATACCAGGCATTAGAATACAATGTAAAAGAAGATACAGGCCGTGTTGACTATGACCAGATGGAAGAAGTAGCGCTAAGAGAGCGTCCGAAAATGATTATCGGCGGGGGTTCAGCCTATTCCCGTGAATGGGATTATAAACGGATGCGTGAAATCGCTGATAAGATTGGAGCTATCCTGATGATTGATATGGCTCATCCTGCCGGTTTGATTGCTTCCGGATTACTGGATAACCCATTGAAGTACGCGCATATTGTAACTTCCACCACCCACAAAACATTACGGGGTCCGCGTGGAGGTATTATTCTGTTAGGACAGGATTTCGATAATCCCTGGGGTAAAACAACTCCGAAAGGTGAAATCAAAAAAATGTCACAATTACTGGATTCTGCTGTATTCCCGGGAATCCAGGGGGGTCCGCTGGAACATGTAATTGCCGCTAAAGCCGCATCATTCGGGGAAGCCCTGGAGCCGGAATATAAAACGTACCAGAGCCAGGTGCAGAAAAATGCAGCAGCATTAGCACAGGCATTTATTGACAAAGGATATAAAATTATTTCCGGTGGTACCGATAACCATAGCATGTTAATTGACCTGCGTACGAAATTCCCTGAACTTACAGGTAAAGTAGCAGAAAAAGCACTGGTTGCTGCAGATATTACTGTAAATAAAAACATGGTTCCGTTTGATAGCCGTTCAGCATTCCAGACTTCCGGTATCCGTGTGGGTACGCCTGCCATCACTACCAGAGGAGCTAAAGAACCTCTCATGGCTGAGATTGTGGAACTGATGGATACTGTATTAGCTTCACCGGAAGATGAAAAAACAATTACAGCCGTAAGAGAAAAAGTAAACGCTATCATGAAAGAGTACCCGTTGTTTGCGTGGTAATCTCATAACATAAAAAGTGAAAAACAGAGGAAAATTAGCTTTTTCCTTTTGTTTTTCACTTTTTACTTTTTTATCTTTACATACATTTTCTAAACAACATACAAATTTTAAATAGTTTCATCATGAAAAACATGTTTTTTCTAAGCGCTTTCGTAGCTCTGTTACTCTGCTTTGGTTGCGCTGAATCCAACCTGGAGACGAAAAGTTACAACCAGGGGGTTAACATCATTCCTAAACCTAATATGCTGGTTCAAAACCAGGGTGAGTTTAAACTATCTAACAAAACAACACTGTATGCCGACAGTCCGGAAGCAAAAACCATTGCGGAATTTTTTGCTGCTAAACTGCGTACATCTACCGGGTATGCCATCTCTGTTAATGATGGTAACAACAGTAAAGGCATCAACCTTTCTATCAATCCGGGACTGGACACAAACGAAGAAGGTTATACGCTGGACGTAACTTCTGATGCAGTCCACATTCAGGGCAAAACGGCTCAGGGTATATTTTATGCTATGCAGAGTTTTATGCAACTGTTACCTGCCGAAGTTGAATCACCGGTTCAGGTAAACGGAATTGCATGGACTGCACCGGCTGTAACTATTAAAGACGAACCCCGTTTTGGGTATCGTGGAATGGAGTTAGACCCCTGCCGTCATTTCATGCCGCTGGAAAACGTATTGAAATGCCTGGATGTAATGGCTATGTTCAAATTAAACCGGATGCACTGGCACTTAACCGACGACCAGGGATGGCGTATTGAAATCAAAAAATATCCCAAACTTACAGAAGTCGGATCCAAACGAATGGAAGGTGAAGGCTATGAATACGGTGGCTATTATACACAGGAAGAAATAAAACAGGTTGTGCAATATGCTGCTGACCGTTTCATCACTGTAATTCCTGAAATTGAAATACCGGGACATGAAATGGCCGCTATTGCTGCCTATCCGGAACTATCCTGCCAGGGATTACCGGGAACACCACGGATTA
Source organism: Tannerellaceae bacterium (assembly GCA_020860805.1). Taxonomy (GTDB): domain Bacteria; phylum Bacteroidota; class Bacteroidia; order Bacteroidales; family Tannerellaceae; genus UBA4116. The sequence continues at coordinate 2,644 of JAJBTP010000370.1, forward strand.
TCTGGGGTGTGGAAGATATCGTATTATGTGCTGGTAAAGAGGAGGTATTTGATTTTTTTGAAGATGTTTTCGTTGAGGTTTTAGACCTGTTCCCCAGTGAATATATCCATATCGGTGGTGACGAATGTCCGAAAGATAGCTGGAAAGTATGTCCATTATGCCAGAAACGTATCCGTGAACTGGGTATCAAAAGAGACAAAGAACATTCTGCTGAAGAATACCTGCAAAGCTATTTTGTTCAGCGCGTAGAAAAAATGTTAGCCAAATACGGCCGTAAAATTATCGGTTGGGATGAAATCCTGGAAGGAGGTCTTGCTCCGACTGCAACCGTAATGTCATGGCGTGGTGAAGAAGGCGGTATCGCAGCTGCATACATGGGGCACGATGTTATCATGACACCTGCCAGCCATATGTACATTGACCATTTCCAGGGTGACCCTAAAATTGAACCGGTTTCTATCGGTGGATATCTCACACTGGAAAAAGTGTATAGTTACAATCCTACACCTGATACCTTAGTAAAAGCAGGAAAAGAACACCATATTTTAGGTGCACAATGCAACACCTGGTCTGAATATATGTACACAGAAGATATCAGAGACTACCGGATTTTCCCCCGCTCTATTGCGTTGGCTGAATTGAACTGGACACAGTTGGAGAATAAAGACTACAAAGATTTTGAACGTAGAATTAATAATGCATATGTACGTCTGGATGCCTACGATATCAATTATCATATTCCTCAACCGGAACAACCTAACGGTTCATCTAATTTTGTAGCATTTACAGATAAAGTATCGATTCCTTTCAAGACCACTCGTCCTGTTAAAGTTGTTTACACCTTAGATGGTAGTGAACCTACTCCTGCTTCAACAGTCTATACAGAGCCTATTGAATTCACAGAATCAGGAACAATCAAAATACGTTCGATTCTACCTTCAGGTAAAATGAGTCCTGTTCGTACAATTACAGTAGAAAAACAAGCACTCGCTCCGGCAAAAGAAGTAGCTAAAAAATCCAAAGGACTGAAAATGGATTACACCTACGGATATTACCTGCGTACAGCTGATATTCCAACGGATGCTGTCTGGAAAACAATTACAATCCCTCAGCTACGTAACCTGACAAGTGTTGAAAAAACAACTGAAGGTATGCGTGGGGTTAAACAATATTCGGCTATCGCTACCGGATACATTGATATTCCGGAAGATGGTGTCTATTTCTTCTCTTCAGAAAATGAAGAAGTCTGGATTGATGGAAAACTACTGATTGATAATAGTGGAGAAGTAAAACGATTCTCCCGTAAAGATTCTTCAGTAGCTTTAGCTAAAGGACTACATGAAATCAAAGTCGTATTCCTGGGTCATATCATAGGAGGATGGCCGTCAAGCTGGAATAACGGAGGTATCCTAATCAGGAAAGCAGAAAACGAAAAGTTTACCTCTGTCACAGGAGATATGTTATTCAATTAATCAACCAATAATCAAGGCCGGAAGCTATAACAACTTCCGGTCTTGTTTTTTACAGATAAGTCACTCAATTATTTACAATAGTTACACCTTCTATTTTTTAAATACAACACCATGAAAAAAATATTTACCTGTATTTGCCTATTAATGAAACTGGATGTAAATGCCCAAAAGGAAGAATGGCTGAATACTGAATTAAATGCGATTAACCGTGCCCCTGCCAGAGCCTCCTTTTTTGCTTATCCTGATGAACAATCTGCCTTAGAGAATATACGTGAAAAAGCACCCAATTTTATGAGTCTGAACGGACGCTGGAAATTCAATTGGGTCAATAACCAAACCGACCGACCGGTCAATTTCTATAAAGAAGAATTTGATGATAAACACTGGGTAGACTTTCCCGTTCCCGGTATGTGGGAATTGAATGGCTACGGCGACCCCGTTTATAAAAATGTCGGATTTGCCTGGGCTAACCAATTTACTCCTAATCCTCCTTTTGTTGAAACCAAAAATAATCATGTAGGCTCTTACCGTAAAACTATTGAAATACCGGCAGATTGGCGTGGGCAACAGGTTTTCCTGAATATAGGTTCCGCAACATCCAATCTGTATGTATGGGTAAACGGCAAATTCGTAGGCTATAGTGAAGATAGCAAAATGGCTGCCGAATTTGAAATCACCCGCTATTTACGTCCCGGAAAGAATCTGATTGCAATGCAGGTATGCCGCTGGTGTGACGGTAGCTATCTGGAAGACCAGGATTTCTGGAGACTCTCAGGTATAGGGAGAGATGTATACATATATGCCCGTAACCCATTACATCTACAGGATATATTCATCACGCCGGACCTGGATAGTGAATATAAAAACGGTTCCCTAAGTATTGAAGGTAAACTAACCCGGAATGGTGGTACCGTAGAAGTCACATTAAAAGACCCGGATAACCAGACAATTGCTACTCAGCAGATAAAAGCAGGGAACCAGGGGAGTATAAAAACCCGGATGGAGATTGAAAACCCCTTAAAATGGTCTGCCGAATCACCCAATCTGTATAAGCTCCTTATAACGGTAAAAGAAAACAATGGTAAAGTAGTTGAAGCAACCACCCAATCCATAGGATTCCGTAAAATCGAACTAAAAAAAGACAAAGGACAAATCTGGGTAAACGGACAACCCGTCTTATTTAAAGGAGTCAACCGCCATGAGATGGACCCGTTAACAGGATATGTCGTAACCCGTGAACGTATGATTGAGGATATACGTATCATGAAAGAAAACAATATAAATGCAGTACGTACCTGTCATTATCCGGATGACCCGTTATGGTATGAACTCTGTGACCTGTATGGTTTGTATGTTGTTTGCGAAGCGAATGTTGAATCACACGGTATGGGATATGGAGATAAAACACTGGCAAAAGACCCTCGTTATGCGAAAGCTCATCTGGAAAGAAACCAGCGTATGGTGGAAGCATTCAAAAACCACCCTTCCATTATCTTCTGGTCACTGGGTAACGAAGCCGGAGACGGGCCCAATTTTGTAGCCTGTTACGAATGGATAAAAAAACGGGATACCAGCCGTCCGGTTCAATATGAGCAGGCAGGACAAAAGTCACATACCGATGTAGTTTGCCCGATGTACAGAGATCTGGAATGGATGAAAAAGTATGTAACAGAAAAGAAACAGGAACGCCCTCTTATCCAGTGTGAGTATGCACATGCCATGGGTAATTCGATGGGTGGATTCAAAGAATACTGGGATTTAATCCGTGAATATCCCGAAATGCAGGGTGGCTTTATCTGGGATTATGTAGACCAGGGACTCCGTGATTATGCGACAGATGGAAAAATCATCTACCGGTATGGGGGTGACTACAACTTATGGGATGGTTCTGATAATAATTTTAATATCAACGGGCTAATCGGTCCGGACCGGATTATTAACCCACACATGCTGGAAGTCCGTAAATTCTATCAATCCATCTGGACTACCTCTGTCAATATAGAAAAAGGAGAAGTAAAAGTATACAATGAAAATTTCTTTAACTGCCTGAAAAATTATTACATGGAATGGCAGATAACAGCCGATGGAGAAGCTATCCTGCAGGGTATTGTGTATGACCTGAAAGTAAAACCTCAGGAAAAGGCAATTATACAACTGGATTATGACAGGAATACGCTACCGGAAGGCAAAGAATTATTACTTACCACTTCCTATAAACTAAAAAAAGGAGAGCAACTGCTTCCGGCTGGCTACGTAATAGCTCAGGACCAACTGACTATCGCCCCGTATAACCAGTACAGTGCATCCATCGAAGAGACCAAACCGGTAGATATCTATGAAGATTTAGTGCATGTAGTAATTTCCGGCGAAGAAGTCAAAATCTCTTTTGATAAACGGGATGGCTGGATAAAAGAACTTTCTATGAACGGACTTTCTATGCTGGAATATGGGTATGCATTAAAGCCTAATTTCTGGCGGGCTCCTACCGATAACGATATGGGTGCTAATTTTCAGCAATTATTTGTTGCATGGAAAAATCCGGAACTGAAAATGAAAGATTTCTCTGTAGAAAGAAAAGGAAACAATGCATTCATTCAGGTACACTATGACTTACCGGAACTATATGCCCGGTTACGAATGGAATACGAAATTAATTATGCCGGAGAAATCAGAATCAAAGAAGATTTGCAGGTAGATAAGACAAAAGAAAAGATGCCTCATATGTTCCGCTACGGTATGCAACTGGTTATGCCCGGATTATTTGACAGAATCGAATTTTATGGACGTGGACCATCAGAGAATTATATTGACCGGCATATTAGTCAACCTGTCGGACTTTACAAACAGTTGGTAAAAGACCAGTATTATAATTATGTACGTCCGCAGGAATCCGGTTCAAAATCAGACCTGCGTATATGGAAAGTAACAGATATCGACGGACGGGGTTTAGCATTCCGTTCGGATAAACCGTTCTCAGCTTCAGCTCTCAATTATCTACAGGATGATTTAGACGATGGATGGGAAAAACAACAACGGCACTCCGGAGAAGTAAAAGAACGTGACTTCACAGTCGTATGCTTTGACCTGAAACAAATGGGCTTAGGCGGCATAAACAGCTGGGGTACATGGCCACTGGAACAATACCGTATTCCATACGATAATTATACATTCAACATCGTAATACAACCCATACGGAAAAAATAATCCATAAAAAGAAACAAGCTATGTCAAAAATTCAATTGCACTTTTATAAATTGTAAGGAATGACCCAGATAGGGTCAAAAAATGACTAACCACGGGTTTCACCCGCGGTTAGTCACATTCAAGTCCTCCGGACTTATTGGATTACAAACGATAGTTTCATATAACTGTGTTTTATTTTTAACATAGACTTGTTATCTTACGGGCTTTATCCTGATATGAAGGTTGAGAAAGATGAATCCCGGTTTATACACCGGGCACATGTTCCCTGGTACATTGAGGTGGATGAAAATGGAAATGTAGTGAACTCCGATGTCTATCCTCCCTCCCGGAGAATGGAAAAAGATTAAAATAAATACCTTGTAGGAATAATCAATGTATATATTGGGAAGGAGACGTTCCGAATTGTTTGGTAAAATGCTTGCGGAAAGTAGCTATATCATTAAAGCTAACCATCTCTGCAACTTCCTGAACAGAATATTTTTTAGTTAGTAACAGTGTTGCTGCTTTACTCATACGAATACCCCGGATGACCTCTTTAATAGAAAGGTTACTATGCGATTTTATTTTTCTATACAAAGTAGGTGTACTCATACATAGTTTATCTGCCAGTATATTGACATTGAACTGCGGGTCGTCCAGATAAATCTCTATAATATTAATAACCTGTTGCATAAAATCATCTTCTCTCGTTTCTTCGTTATCCGGAGTCAGTAATAAAGTACGGGTATAAATCTGTTTTAGTTTTTCACGCTGTTGAATCAGGTGGACGACTTTGGCTTTTAACAGTTCCGGATTAAACGGTTTCATCAGATAATCATCGGCTCCGCAACGGGTAGCTTCCAGTAAGTCGGCCTCTTCCTGGCGGGCTGTAAGCATAATAACCGGAATGTGTGCTGTTTGTGCATGGGTTTTAATAACATGGCAACTCTCAAATCCATCCATCCCCAGCATCATAATATCAGAGATAATCAAATCCGGAAGCCATTGCAGTGCTTTTTCCACTCCCGCCTCTCCATTTTCCACTTCTTCCACCAGGTAAGAATTTATAAATATAGAGACAATATACGAACGTACATCTTTATTATATTCTATGATGAGGATTCGTTTCCCGGTCTGTTTTTTATCACTTCCTGCTGATTTCCTTCCCGTTCTTCAGGCAGGAAAACTCCGTGTTGCCTTTCCTTCACTGCCAGTGGTTCATATAACTCTTCAGCAAAATGTTCTCTACCCAAAGGTAAATAGACCGAGAAACAACTCCCGTTACCCGGACTACTTTTCAGAACAATCCTTCCGTGATGTATATCTACCGTATTTTTGACAATGTGTAAACCAATACCCATACGGGTGGAAAATGAGGGATTCGCTTTTCCGGTAATAAAGGAATCAAAAATAGATTTCTGTTCTTCTTCTGAAATACCCGGACCATTATCTTTCACTTCAATGCAAACATACGGTTTATCATCTACTACAGTTATCTCTGTCCGGAGCTGAATATGGCTACCTGGTGGGGTATATTTAAAAGCATTCGAAACCAGATTCATTACGGCTGATTCTATTTTCCTCCTGTCACCCCATACCTGTATAGGATTTATACCAGCATCAAAAGAGAAATGATAGGAACCATTCTCCACTATACTTCTGAAAGAAGCAACTATTTTACGAAGTGATAGAAGCAAATCAAAACTTCCTATCTCCGGCTTCACCTTTCCCGCCTTTATTTTCTGGATATACAATAACTGGTCAACCAAATCAGATAAAGAAGTAGCATGTGTATATATCAACATTAACTTATCATAAAGAGAAAACGGTACCGGCTCTTTTTGTATGATTTCCTGCAAAGGAGATTTAATCAGCGTTAAAGGAGTACGCAGTTCATGTGATACCTGTGTAAAAAATGATTCTCTCTCCCGGTTAATCCGTTCCTGGTTTTCTTTTTCCAACCGGGCTATCTCTAATGCATGTTTTAACTGTTTTTCCTGTTCTTTACGCCTTTTCTTTATGCGTTCCTTATGTATTAAACTCCCGACAAATCCCGACAAACACAGAATAACAAACAAACGGAACCCAAAAGATTGACTCCAGTGAGGTAATATGGTAATATCCAGAAAAGTTGTTTCACCGGTCGAACCGTCAGCATACAGGCTTTTTACCTCAAAAGAATATTGCCCTGCCGGTAAATTAGTATAAGAAGCTCTATCACCTTCACTGGCCAGAATCCATTCTGTTTGCCAGGGTAGTAAACGATATGTATATTTCTGAGTGTCGTACTGATAAGAAAAGTCACTAAAATGCAGGGAGAAATTTTTATTGGCATCCGACAGGGAAATAGAAGATACAAAAGAAATTCCTTTGGAAAGAATCTGTTGGCCATTCACTTTTTCTCCTATCGCAACGGGTTTATTGTTAACTTCAAGTTGAGTCAGAACTACATTCCCCATTTTATCCGGTTTATTCTTCACTTTATCCGGTTGAAAATAAGTCAGGTTCCGGTTATTACCCCAGAATAGAAAATCACCAGCCATCAAGCCGGACCGGTTGTTTCCGGAAATATAATAATGATAGAAAATATCCGTTGATTTACTATAACGGGTAATACCAGCATGGCTGCCAATCCACACAGAACCCGTACAATCGGTAAGAAGCGAACCAATATAATTATTACACAGTCCTTCTTTGATTGTATAAAAGGTAAAAGACATCTCTCCTTCTATCTCCAGGATTCCCAAACCTTCCGTATAACCAATAAAAAGTTCTTCACCGGATGTTGTCAGTGAACGGATACTTCTGGAAGCCATTCCGGCTTTGGAGTCAAACCCATCTTCTATTCTACCGGTTTCCGGTTCATATCTGATAATACCGGAAGTAGTGCCCAACCAAAGTACACCATTCATCTCTGTAATAGCCCGGATAGTGCCTACAGTACACGCCGGAAAAAAGGTGCCGGTCAAAATATCAAAACGGTATAAACCGTTGTTTGTTCCTATCCAGAAACGTCCCTGGCTATCCATATATAACGACCAGACAGATAAAATATCTTCTGTAACTTCTTCCCGGATAGTATACTGCTTATATTCGTTTCTTTTGGTATCATAACAATACAACACGGGTTCATTACACCCAAACCAGATATGGTTCAGGGAATCACTCAGAATACAGTTAACAGTGCCTCCGGACTTGTACAGGAAAGACTCAAAGTCAATCCTGTTAGATGGAATAAAAGGTTCTTTACTCCGGAGAATACCCTGATGAAAAGTTGCCAGCCAGAGATAGTTATCACCATCCATTGTCATACCACAAATTTCATTATGTGTATCCTGATAATACGTCTGGAAAAACTGCTTTCGTAAATCTGAGACCAATACTCCTCCCCCATGCGTACCAACCCAAACCAAACCCTGTGGGTCATAATACAGACTAATCATCCGTGTTTCCAAATCCCGGTGAATAACCGAATATTGATGATTATAGATTTCCGTACGATAACTTACTTGTCCTTCTATAGAATCCGGCTGAAAAAGAGTATATCCATTCCAGGTAACAGACATTACCATGTTATTTGCAAGTTCTGTAACTCCATAGGAATCTGTATGAGACAACTTACCGGTAAAATTACAGAACCGTAAATCCTGTGAAGCATCATAATTATACTGTTCAAATAACCCGGTTACCAAATTATATCTGACTACTCCATGGATATTCGTTGAAATCCACAAAGCATCCTGTATATAAGAAACATCCTGTACAGGCCAGTTTACATTCTCCCGCCATTGGGCTACAGAAGACAAAACTTTTGTTTGCGGGTCAAAAGAATATATATGTGTCCGGGAGGTAATCAAATACAGTAACCCTTCAGGAGACTTACAGAAAGAAAGGTTTCTTCTTCTGCTGCTGCTAATGAGAAGGAATATACCTGGTGATTTTCCGGTGTCCGGGAATAATATATAAGTGCTCCGGGTTGTAATATCCACACACCATTTTCCCCACATGGCAGTATACCTTTGTTAGCATCCTGTGCAACTCTGCTACCTTCCGGAAAATGAACAGGAATAAACAGTTCTGTAGTCCGGTCAAAACAAATATATCCTACCTCCGCCTAAAAGCCATAATACGCCCGAATTATCTTCTGTAATAGAAGTAATATATAAGGCAGCTTCTTCTATAGTAAAGTTTTTCATCACTTTCCCGTCAAAACGGCTCGGGCCATTTTCTGTCCCGAACCACATAAACCCTTCTCTATCTTTATAAATAGCGTGTACCGTATTATCCGCCAAACCCTCCTGCATGGTATAACGT
>JAJBTP010000627.1 GCA_020860805.1 Tannerellaceae bacterium
CTCTATTTATAGTTAGGGAGAGAGTCTTCATAAACGGGTGTACCGTGTTGAACAGACAGAAGCACCTCTGAATGAAGTATTGGCTGCCGGAATGATTATGAAAACCGGTTGGAAAGGTGAATCTAATTTTGTGGATCCGATGTGTGGATCGGGTACGTTACTGATTGAGGCAGCAATGATTGCTTTAAATATCGCTCCGGGTATCCACCGGAAAGAGTTTGCTTTTGAAAAGTGGGTGGATTTTGACCAGGAACTTTTTGACCGGATTTATAATGATGAAACTCAGGAACGGGTTTTTGAATTCAAATGCTATGGTTCGGATATTTCTGCTGCTGCTATTGAGATAGCCCGGAAAAATATACGGAGTGCCGGTCTTGCTAAACATATCAATTTGCAGGTGTTGCCTTTCCAGCAATATACTGATGCTCCACAGCCTGGTATTTTGGTTACTAATCCTCCTTATGGTGAGCGTATCTCATCCCGTGATTTAATGGGGTTATATAGCATGTTGGGCGAACGGTTAAAGCATGTTTTTACCGGATATCGGGCCTGGATATTGAGCTATAAAGATGAATGTTTCGATAAAATCGGGTTACGTCCGGGTGAAAAGCTAAAACTGATGAATGGTTCACTGGAATGTGAATACCGCTGTTATGAATTATTTGAAGGAAAAAATAAAGAGTATAAAAAATACAGGCGGATAGAGGTGAAGCGAGGAAAAAAGAATATTCTTCTGACAGACCCCGCAGGTCACAGGGAAATATAGATTTTAAAACGGCGCGCCTGGATCGTCCTGAACGCCGTTTTGCTGCTGCCAGGGCGCTGGAAGACGATGAAAGTCTTTTGCTACCCTTCGCCTAAAAAATATTTAAAGAAAAAAGAACCGGAAAGCCTCGTTTTAAAGATGATAAAGGTGATTTTCGTTCTGATAAGGGAAAGAAACCATTTAAAAAGAAAGGAAGAAATGACTACTAAGTGGTATAAACTTGTTTTATTCTTATTAGTGGTTTTTGGAATCCCTGAGGGCATGATAGCACAGGAAAAGAAACTTACATTGCAGGACCTTATACCGGGTGGTAAAACGTATAATCGTTTTGTGCCACGTACTCTGCGTCAGTTGCAGTGGTGTGGTGACCGGTATCTGTATGTAAAAGGTGACTCTGTTATGACAGGAATTCCCGGTAAAAAGGGGGAAACTGCCTGTACGTTGACACAGTTGAATAACATTTTATCAGCAGCCGGAAAAGATACTTTAGCGGCTCTCCCTGTTTTTTCTGTTCCTTTTCAAGGGCAATCCCAGCTTGCTTTTACTCATAAACAACACCGGTATCATTATAATCTCTCTACCCGGCAGATTACCGCTGATTATGTGTTGGATAATAAATGGAGTAACTATGAGTTTTCTTCCGGAAATGGTTATCTGGCTTTTACGGACGGAAATAATGTGTGTATTCTGGCTCCGGACAATCAATTGACATATGTTACACAGGAAACAGAAGCCGGAATCGTTTGTGAACAAGCGGTACATCAACGTGAATTTGGTATTACAAAAGGGTTGTTCTGGTCGCCGTCAGGAGATGCTTTAGCATTTTACCGGATGGATGAACGTATGGTAACCGATTATCCTTTAGTAGATATTTCAGCCCGTTGTGCAGTGGCAGAGCCTTTTAAATATCCGATGGCCGGTATGAAAAGCCATGAAGTAACAGTAGGTGTTTATCACCTTTTAACCGGAGAAACAACGTGGTTGAAAACCGGTTTGCCAAAAGAAAAGTATCTTACCAATATTGCCTGGAGTCCTGACGGGAAGGCTATCTATATAGCGGAATTAAACCGTGACCAAAATGAGATGCAGTTGGTTCGTTATGATGCTGTAACCGGAAATAAGGAGATTAATTTATTTTCTGAATCCAGTGCTACGTATGTGGAACCTCAGTACCCGGTCTTGTTTGTTCCGGGTAAAGAGCATCAGTTTATCTGGCAAAGCCAGCGTGACGGTTATAATCATTTATACCTATATAATACAGATGGGCAGTTATTGAAACAGCTTATTGCCGGTTCCTGGATCGTTGAGGAAGTATTAGGATTTGATAAAAAAGGAGAATATCTTTTCTTTCTTTCTACAGCTTCTGCCGGTGAGGAGAATCAGAAAAGTACAACTGCTATGGATACATATGCCTGGAAGGTGAATCTGAAATCCGGTAACTTATCCTGTATGACGCCTGAACCCGGTGTTCATCAGAGTGTGTTGAGTTTTTCCGATGATTACATGCTGGATACTTATTCTTCTCCGGACATTCCCCGGCGGATTGATGTCCGTTCTGCAAAAAGCGAAAAGAAATATAATCTTCTTACGGCAAAGGATCCTTTCCGTACTTATGAGATGCCACGGATAGAAGTAGGTACGTTGAAAGCTGCTGATGGAATCACGCCTTTAAATTACCGGATGGTAAAACCGGCTGTTCTGGAAGAGAACAAAAAATATCCGGTAATTATCTATGTATATGGTGGACCACATGCACAGTTAATCAATGGGGGCTGGCAATATGGTACCCGTGGGTGGGATATTTATATGGCTCAAAAAGGGTATATTGTATTCACTGTGGATGGACGGGGTTCTGCTAATCGTGGACATGCTTTTGAAAGTGTTATTTTCCGTAATCTGGGTGAAAATGAGATGGCCGACCAGATGAAAGGGGTGGAATATCTTTTGTCTTTACCTTATGTGGATGCTGACCGGATTGGTGTTCATGGGTGGAGTTATGGTAGATTTATGACAACTAACCTGATGCTTACTTATCCGGACGTTTTTAAAGTGGGAGTTGCCGGAGGGCCGGTGATTGATTGGAACTGGTATGAGATTATGTATGGCGAACGTTATATGAATCATCCGAAGGACAATCCGGAAGGATATAAAAAATCCAATCTGAAATTAAGGGCCGGTCAGTTAAAAGGGCGTTTATTGCTGATACACGGAGATATGGATCCGGTAGTGGTATGGCAACATAGTCTTGGTTTTCTGAAAGCTTGTGTGGATGCCGGGACATTTCCTGATTATTTCGTCTATCCGGGACATAAACACAATGTAACAGGAAAGGATCGTCCTCATTTGCATGAGAAGATAACCCGTTATTTTGAAGATTATTTATAAGCTGAAAAATATTTAAAACTTAATTATATGAATATCTTATTATTAGGTTCGGGTGGACGTGAACACGCGTTGGCCTGGAAGATAGCCCAAAGTCCTAAAGTCGAAACTTTATTTATTGCTCCCGGAAATGCGGGGACAGCACAGACAGGAATAAATGTTGCGATTAATGCGACAGATTTTCCTGCTATAAAAGATTTTGTCCTAGCAAATCAGGTTGGTATGGTTGTAGTTGGCCCGGAAGATCCTTTGGTAAAAGGTGTGTATGATTATTTTAAAAATGATGAAGCACTTAAAAATATTCCCGTGATAGGCCCGAGCCGTGAAGGTGCTCAACTGGAAGGTAGTAAGGACTTTGCTAAAGCCTTTATGATGCGTCATCAGATACCTACAGCGGGTTATAAGAGTATTTCTGCCTCTAATCTGGAAGAAGGCATACAATTCCTGGAGTCTCTGAAGGCACCTTATGTCCTGAAAGCAGATGGTTTAGCTGCAGGTAAAGGAGTGTTGATCCTGGATTCTCTGGAAGAAGCTAAAAAGGAACTTTCCAATATGCTTGGAGGAATGTTTGGGGATGCCAGTAAAACGGTTGTGATTGAAGAATTCCTGGATGGAATCGAATGTTCTGTTTTTGTATTGAGTGACGGAATTAACTATAAGATTCTTCCGGTAGCCAAGGACTACAAACGTATCGGAGAAGGTAATACCGGTTTAAATACGGGAGGTATGGGGGCCGTTTCTCCTGTTCCTTTTGCTGACGATGTATTTATGCAAAAAGTAGAAGAACGGATTATTCGTCCTACTGTGAATGGTCTGAAAGAAGAAGGGATTGAGTATAAGGGTTTTATCTTTTTAGGCTTGATTGAGGTTAATAATGAACCGATGGTTATTGAATATAATTGCCGGATGGGTGATCCCGAAACGGAAGCAGTTATGTTACGTATACAAAGTGATTTGGTGGATTTACTGGAAGGTGTAGCTGAAGGTAATTTGGCACAACGTACACTTACTATTGATCCCCGTGCTGCTGTTACAGTTATGTTAGTTAGCGGAGGATATCCGGAAGCTTATGAAAAGAATAAAGTAATTACTGGCATTGAAAGCGTTTCGCCGGAAAGTATTATTTTTCATGCCGGTACCAAAGAAGAAAATGGGCAGCTACTGACGAATGGAGGCCGTGTTATTGCTGTTAGTTCCTACGGTGCGACAAAAGAAGAAGCATTAGCAACATCTTTTGAAGGTGCTAAAGCTATTAGTTTTGATAAAAAATATTTCCGGAGTGATATCGGATTTGATATTTAAAGGATGAAAGGGAAAAGAGGAGAGTACCGGAAGCCTATGCGTTTGTCTGTTCCTGGTGTATATGGTTATACACTTGGACTCTCTTTTCTTTGCTGGGTTGTAGGATACATTTTTTCTGTGGGCTATCCTGTTTCTTCCGGAATAAATCCGACACCTTTGTGGCAGAGTCTTTGTCAGATTCTTCCCGGAAAAGAAATTACCTATCTAACCGGATTGTTGTTGATGACTGGTGGTGCACTATTAATACAGCGTACTAATTATATGTTGATGTTGATAAGGGAAAAGACTTTTCTCCCTTTTGTAGTGTATATTTTATTAGTTAGTACTAATCCTGATTTCTTTCCGCTTAAATCAACTTCCGTAGGAATCTTTTGTTTGATATTGAGTCTTTATGGATTATTCCGGAGCTATCACAATCCGCTTTCTCAGGGAAGTATTTATAAAATAGCCCTTTTAATCGGGACAGGTAGTTTATTATGGATACATTTACTTTGGTTCATGCCTTTAATATGGTATGGAATGTATAGTTTTAAATCTCTTAATTTTCGTACTTTCCTGGCCTCTTTATTGGGGTTGCTAACTATCTACTGGTTTCTTTTCGCATGGTGTCTCTGGATACAGGATTTTTCTTTTATAACTGTCCCTTTTACAACTTTAGCTAACTTCAGGTTGTTGCTGATTACAGGAGAAGAGGTATATGAGTGGTTAGGACTTTTACTGGTTGCCATGTTAACTGTCATTGCATCTGTACAAATACTTACCCACGAGTACGAAGAGGGATTAAGAACCCGGCAATATCTGTGGTTTTTGATTGTTTTTACTATAGTCTCTTTCCTGTTGTTTTTTGTATATGAACAGATATCTGAGGAGTTTCTTTTAATAGCTTGCCTTCCGTCTTCTATTTTATTAAGTCACTTTTTTGCTGTAAGACGGAAACGGATAGTGTTTTGGACTTATCACGTGTTTGTAATAGTTTTAAGTATACTTTTCCTGATGCGTTTATGGAATATCTTATTCAGTACGGCTATATAGGTATTTTTATAATCTCTTTCCTGGTAACAACATTGTTACCATTCGGACGGAAATTAATTTTATCAGGTTTGCTACTGATAGGAAGTTCTTCCTGTTGGCCTTTTATGATGTTGGGAAGTGTGGGTACATTTCTGGCAGATAAAACCGAAACGTTTAAAGAATCGCTTGTTCAATATGGTTATGTAGGTGTTTTTATTGCTTCCTTTCTGGCTGCAACTGTATTACCGTTTAGTAGTGAGATAGTTTTGACCGGAGTTTTATTGGCCGGGGGATCTTATTGGCCCTGTATGATTGCTGCTACTATTGGTAATTTTTTAGGTGGGATGAGTTGTTACTGGTTAGGAATGATTGGTAAGATAGAGTGGATAGAAAAATATCTGAAAATGGACAGAGCTAAAATAGACCGGGTGGAGAATTGGATAAAAGATAAAGGCTCGTGGACGGCGTTTTTCGTCTTTTTACCGGGAATAGGTGATTTTATTGCAGTAGCTTTAGGTTTTCTTCGCGCAAATATATGGATTGTTGCCATTTCAATGTTTGCGGGTAAAGCTATCCGGTACTGGGTGTGGATGGAATTTGTCTATAAGGTTCAGGAATTTTTAGAATACAAAATAATGTCAGTATGGATTTGAGGACTGTTGTTTCGATTACTAATCCGGCTTTTTATATTTCTCATAAAGAAAAAATAATGTTGCTGGGTTCCTGCTTTGCTGAAAATATAGGTAAAAAGCTTATTGAAACTAAGTTTCAGGTGGATCAGAATCCTTTTGGTATACTTTATAATCCGGCTTCAGTGGCTCAATCCCTGGCTCGTTTAATGAATCCTATTCCATTCGATGAAAAGGATATTTTTGAGCACTCAGAGCTTTATCATACCTTTTATCATCATAGCCGTTTCTCACAGGCTGATTTACATACCTTGTTGAATGTTATTAATCAACAATTAGTATATTCCTCTTCTTTTCTTCAACAAACCAACCGGCTTTTAATTACGTTTGGAACGGCATGGGTATATCGTTTACAAAGTAGTGGTGAAATCGTCTCTAATTGTCATAAGTTACCAGATAAATATTTTATCCGTGATTTTCTTTCTGTTGAGAGTATAGTAGAACAGTGGAAAGATTTACTGGAAAAAGTGTGGATAAAAAATCCTTCTTTGCAGGTTTTGTTTACTGTAAGCCCTGTACGCCACTGGAAAGATGGGGCGCATGGTAATCAATTGAGTAAAGCCACTCTTTTACTGGCTATAGAAGCACTTTGTAAAAGGTTTCCGGAGAAGGTTATTTATTTTCCATCCTATGAAATACAGTTGGACGAACTTAGAGACTACCGTTTTTATGCAGATGATATGCTTCATCCATCCGGAATGGCAATCGAATATATATGGCAACGTTTTGCAGAAACTTATTTTACACCCGAAACTCATAGGTTGTTAAAAGAATGGGATGATATCCGGAAAGCTATCCAACATAAGCCTTTTCGTCCTGAAAGTGATACTTATCGTTCCTTCATCCTCCAAACTTTGTTAAAAGTAGAACAACTTGAGGAGAAATTTCCTTATTTTTATGTGACAAATGAGAAAGAACTTTTGTTGTCAAAATTAAAAAAGAATGGAATATAATATTCGTAAAATAGCTGCTATTTTAGGCTTGCATAATCAATCTTTTAAAGACGATACAATTAGTGTCTTACTTACTGATAGCCGGCGCGTGTCTAATCCTTCTGAAAGTTTGTTTTTTGCTATTGCTACCAGAACAAATGATGGGCATAAGTTTATACCTGAACTGTACCGGCTCAGAGTACGTAATTTTGTAGTTAATGAAAGTTTTACAGGGATGGATTCTATGCCGGATGCTAATTTTCTGGTTGTAAAGGATACCTTACGTGCACTTCAGCGGGTGGCAGCTTATCATCGTAAACGTTTTCATATTCCTGTGATTGGTATTACCGGAAGTAATGGAAAGACTATTGTAAAAGAGTTTCTTTATCAATTGCTTCATACGGATTTTGCGATTGTTCGTTCACCCCGCAGTTATAATTCCCAGATAGGAGTACCTTTATCTGTCTGGCAGATGAATGAAAAACATACGCTGGGTATTTTTGAAGCAGGGATTTCCCAGCCTGACGAAATGGAATATCTTCAACCTGTTATAGCACCTACAGTAGGTATTTTTACCTCAATAGGTGAAGCGCACCAGGAAAACTTTTTTTCTATCAATGAAAAATGTCTGGAAAAGTTACAACTTTTTAAAGATTGTGAGGCCATCATTTATGATGCAGATGATATTATTATCAGTAATAATGTTGAAGCTTCCTGTCTTTCGCATAAATCGATAGCCTGGAGCCGGACAGATTCAGATGCACCTTTATATATAGACTCTATCTCTAAAAAAGAAAATCATACGGTTATTACCTGCACTATGCTGGGACTTACCCGTAAATATACCATTCCTTTTACGGATGATGCTTCTATAGAAAATATTATTCATTGTCTTGCTTTAATGCTTTATTTAAAGCCAACCAGTGTTAATAATACAGAGAAATTTGCGATGCTTGAGCCTGTAGATATGCGATTAGACATAAAGGAGGGAATTAATAACTGTATTGTGATAAATGATATCTATAATTCAGATATTAACTCACTGGATATTGCTTTAGATTTTCTACGAAGCAGAGCTGTAGATCGTACGATGAAAAGGACGCTTATTCTATCTGATATTCTTCAGTCGGGAGCTTTACCCCGTTCTCTATATAAAAAGGTGGCAGATATGGCCCGTCGTAAAGAGGTTGACCGGATTATCGGTATTGGACGTGATTTGTGCCAACAAGCTTCTTTATTTTTGATGGAAAGTGAGTTTTACACAACTACAGAAGAGTTCTTGAAAAAGGATTTGAGCTATGTATTTAACAATGAACTAATTTTACTGAAAGGTTCCCGCCATTTTCATTTTGAATGTATCAGTGAGCGTTTGGAAAAGAAAATGCATGAGACTGTATTGGAAGTTAATCTGGATGCCGTAGTACATAATCTGAACTATTTCCGTTCTTTGTTAAAACCGGAGACACGGGTTATTTGCATGGTTAAGGCTTCCGGTTATGGAGCCGGTTCCTATGAACTTGCTAAAACGTTACAGGAACATAGGGTGGACTATCTTGCGGTAGCGGTAGCTGATGAAGGTATGGAGCTTAGAAAGCAGGGTATTTCTATTCCTATTATTGTAATGAATCCGGAATTTGCAAGTTTTAATATGTTACTGGAGAATCAGCTTGAACCTGAAGTGTACAGTTTTCGTTTATTGGATGCTTTACTTCATGAAGTAAAACGTAGAGGAATTACCAATTATCCGATACATATTAAGATTGACACCGGAATGCACCGTTTGGGTTTTACGCCGGAAGATGTACCAGCTATTGCTGAACGTTTACAGGGGCGGGGAGGTTTAACGGTCCGTTCGGTTTTTTCACATCTTGCAGGTAGTGATGAAGTTATATTTGACGATTTTACCGAAGAACAATACACTAAATTTATTAGAGCTGCTAATCAGTTGGAAGAGAAACTGGATTATAAAATTCAAAAACATATTCTTAATTCAGCGGGTATTGAAAGATTTTCTCAATATCAGTTGGATATGGTTCGTCTGGGAATTGGCTTATATGGTATTAGCTGTAAAGATAAGGAACAATTGAAGCGTGTATCCACTTTGAAAACAATTATTCTGCAAATACAGGAGGTTCCTGCCGGAGAATCCGTTGGATATAGTCGTAAAACATTTGTGAGCCGGGATTCCAGAATTGCCGTTTTACCGATAGGATATGCAGATGGTTTAAACCGTCATTTAAGTAATGGGGTGGGGGAAGTTGTGATTAACGGTACCCGTTGTCCATTTGTAGGTAATATTTGTATGGATATCTGTATGGTGGATATAACAGATATTGAAGCAAATGAAGGAGATCCTGTTATTATTTTTGGTGAAGATTTACCTGTTTGGGAAATGGCAGAAAAACTGGATACTATTCCTTATGAAATACTGACTACTATTTCAACTCGTGTAAAGCGTATTTACTATAGAGAGTAAGAGACGCTGTAAAAGTTAACAAGTTGTATATATTGCATGTAATGCTTACTTTTGTGCCGAAATAATTAATGAATAAGTATGAGTCATAATTTATTGAAAGGTAAAAGAGGTGTTATTTTCGGAGCATTAAATGACATGTCAATTGCCTGGAAGGTAGCTGAAAAAGCTGTAGAGGAAGGTGCAATTATTACATTGAGTAACACACCCATGGCGATTCGTATGGGGGAAGTAGATGCGTTAGGTAAGAAACTGAATGCGCAGATTATTCCTGCCGATGCTACCAATGTAGAAGACCTGGAAAACGTTTTCAAACAGTCTGTTGAAATATTAGGTGGTAAGATTGATTTTGTATTGCACTCTATAGGTATGAGTCCAAATGTGCGTAAGAAGCGTACCTATGATGATTTGGATTATGGAATGTTGGAAAAAACTCTTGATATTTCAGCTGTTTCTTTCCATAAAATGTTACAGGTCGCTAAAAAACAGGATGCAATAGCTGAATGCGGTTCTGTAGTTGCGTTAAGTTATGTAGCAGCACAACGTACTTTTTTTGGCTATAATGACATGGCAGATGCAAAAAGTTTGCTGGAGTCTATTGCCAGAAGTTTTGGTTATATTTATGGCCGTGAAAAAGGGGTACGTATCAATACTATTTCACAATCTCCAACTCCTACGACTGCAGGTAGTGGTGTAAAAGGAATGGATAACCTGTTGGATTTTTCAAATAAAATGAGTCCTCTGGGAAATGCAAGTGCTAAAGAATGTGCCGACTATTGTATTACCTTATTTTCCGATTTAACCCGTAAAGTTACTATGCAGAATTTATTCCATGATGGTGGTTTTTCCAGTATGGGTATGAGCCTTCGTGCAATGAATCAGTATAGTAAAGGCCTGGAAGAATATACGGATGAAAGTGGTAATATAATTTACGGATAAAATATACCAACTAATATATCTGGTTGACAGTTGACAGAGTGTGGTTGACAGTTGGGCAAACTATAGGAAAACAATAATTGTTATCTATAAAATCTATAAACAGAGAGCCAGGCTATGCTAATCTGTGACTCTTGTATTTGTCGGTTATAACTTGTCAATTGTCAATTAAAAAATATGTTAGTCAAAATTTATCCACAGAATCCTAATCAAAAAGAAATTGATAGGGTGGTAGATGTTCTGAGAGAAGGAGGTTTGGTTATTTATCCTACAGATACGGTCTACGCTATGGGATGTGACGCTCTGAATGTCAGAGCAGTTGAGAAAATCTGTCAAATGAAAGGGATTAATCCCCAGAAAAGTAACCTGTCTATTATCTGTTATGACCTGTCCAATCTGAGTGAATATGCCAAAGTAAATAATGCGGCATTTAAACTAATGAGAAGGTATTTACCTGGACCTTATACTTTTATATTACCAACCAGTAGTGAACTTCCTAAAATATATAAGAAGAGGAAAGAAGTTGGAATCCGGGTTCCGGATAATAGTATTATTCGTGAAATTGTGAAAGAACTGGGAAATCCTATTTTGACAACTTCTTTACGTAATGAAGATGAATATATCGAATATACTACAGATCCGGAGCTAATTTATGAGAGATATGAACATCAGGTGGATTTAGTTATAGATGGAGGTTATGGAGGAACAGAGCCATCAACAGTTGTGGATTGTACGACCGATGAATTTCAAATCATACGGCAGGGAAAAGGAGAGATTGTATTTTAATAGTATGAACAAACTATACTTATTTTAATGGAAGAACATATAATAGATGAACAATTACCTAAATTCGATATTCCCGGAGATTTTATAGCCGGAGATTTCATTACAAAAGAAATACATGATATTTACAAAGCGTCCCCTTGTA
>JAJBTP010000506.1 GCA_020860805.1 Tannerellaceae bacterium
TGATAAAATGATTTTGATCTAATCTATTAAAACAATTAATTGACTAAATATTATGAAATATCGTCCCAAGGAAAAATCCTCCAGCCTGTTTTTATTTAAAAGGCTTAAAATAGTAACGATAGCTATCGTAGGGATAAGCTTTGTATTTTCTGCCCCTTTACCCGCCCGGGGAGAGACAGCCTCTGTTAATGACCTGAATCAGTCAGCCCAAACCACAAAAGTAAACGGTGTAATCATTGATGCACAGGGAGAAGCCGTTATCGGTGCTTCCATTCAGGTAAAAGGGACTGAAACAATGGGTACTATCACTGATATGGACGGAAGATTTACACTGGATATTCCCGGCAATAGTGTATTGGTTGTCTCTTTTATAGGATATAAAACCATTGAAGTTCCGGTAAATAATCAAACCACTCTCCGTATCATTCTACATGAAAACACTGAATTACTGGATGAAATAGTTGTAGTAGGATATGGTGTTCAGAAAAAAGCCTCAGTTACCGGTTCGGTAGCAGCCATACAGGCAAATGACCTGATTACAGTAAAAGCGCCTAGCGTATCTAACATGCTTGCCGGCCGTTTACCGGGTTTACGAGCCGTACAGCGTTCCGGTAGTCCGGGTGATGATGCGGCTTCGGTGGATATCCGTGGATATGGTAATATGTTGGTAATCGTAGATGGTATAGAACGTGACTATACCCAATTGAATCCCAATGATATTGAATCAATCTCTATCCTGAAAGATGCCGCTGCCGCCGTATATGGTTTTAAAGGTTCTAATGGAAGTGTTACTGGTAACCACTAAAAAAGGAACCCAATCCAAAGCTAAAATATCATATGATGGGTATTGAGGAATTCAACAGATAACCCGTTATCCGGATTTAATGTCTCCTTATGAGTATGCTTCTTTATATAATGAAGGAACCTACAATCTGAATCCTTCGGCTACGGCTGTTTATAGTGATGAGCAATTAGCAGCCTTCCGCAATGGGAAAGGAACGGACTGGTGGGATTCAACCTTAAGAAATTCGACTCCTCAATCGTCTCACAACATAAGTGTAAGCGGAGGAAATGAAAAAACAAAATATTACCTTTCAGTAGGACACATGAACCAAAGTGGTTTATTAAAGTCCAAAGATTGGAATTTCAACCGTACATCCGTACGTTCTAACATCAGTGTGGAGGTTGTAAAAGGACTGACTGTTGATTTCCAGATGGCAGGCAGATATGACAAACGCACTATGCCTTTCAATGGCACAGGGCTTTTCAAAGATGTACAAATGGCTCTGCCGGTTTATTCTATTTATGCCAATGATAACACAGAATACCGGCAGGGACCGGAAAATCCGGTACAAATGTCAAATAAAGACGAAGCCGGCTTTGATGACCGTGTACGCCGTGAATTCAATGGTTCTATAGGCCTTACCTGGCAGTTACCCTGGGTAAAAGGTTTAATAGCCAAAGCATTGGTTGCCTATGATTATCACAACAGAGAAGAAAAACAATGGGGTAAAAGAATTGTGCGGATACCTATGATGAAGCATCAGAAACTTATCAGGAAAGTGTGAGAAGGTCTACAACTACCCTATTTGATAAAAACCGTAATTATCATAAACCAACACAACAGTATTCTCTGAACTACAACAATACCTTCTGGAGTAAGCATGATTTGGGTGCCATGTTACTATGGGAAATGTACCATGACCGGACCAATTGGGTGGATGGTGAAAAAGAGTTCACGATTGGCGTAATTCCGGATCTTAACTTTGGTAGCAGTACAAACCAGAAAGCTTCAGGCCTCACCCAGGAAACAGCTCATGAAGGATTAGTAGGACGTTTAAACTATACGTATGATAACAGATATCTTCTTGAATTTAATTTCCGTTATGACGGTTCCTATAAGTTCAGCTCTGATAACCGTTGGGGATTCTTCCCGGGTATTTCAGCCGGATGGCGTATCTCCGAAAAAAAATTCTTCAAAAACCTGCTACCGGATATGGATAATCTGAAAGTCAGAGCTTCCTATGCTAAAGTAGGGGATGAAGGTGATTTCGATGCATATCAATACCTGGCCGGATTTGTTAGTGACAGCAGATATGTAATGGGCGTAAATACGGTAGTAGAAGGAATGAAAGACCGGGGAGTGCCTAATCCATGGTTAACCTGGTATGAATCCAAAATTAAAAATATCGGATTTGAAGCTTCCTGGAAAAGAGGATTAATCACCCTTGAAATGGACTTCTTCCAACGCAACAGAAGCGGTCTGCCTGCTACACGTACAGAAAGTCTTCCGACTATTTTCGGACAGGCAATGCCTCAGGAAAACCTCAATTCTGATAAAAACAAAGGGTTTGAAATCAGTGTCGGCCATAACAACCAGATTGGAGAAGTAAGATATAATGTAAATGCTAACTTCTCTGCCACACGGATTATAGAAGATCATGTAGAACGTGAGGCGTCCTCGAATATGTACGAAAACTGGCTGTATAATACCAATGGACGTTACAAAGACATCCGTTGGGGTAAAAAAGTAATCGGCAGTTTACTTCGTATGAAGAAATTCTGAACTCTCCTATACAGGATGGTAATGGGAATAAATCTCTTATGCCGGGCGACCTGAAGTTTGAAGACTGGAACAATGATGGTGTAATTGATGAGAATGACACACAACCTATCGGCCGGGGAAGTACCCCACGTATGTATTACGGATTAAATATGTCTGCCGAATACAAAGGATTCGATTTATCCTTATTTTCCAGGGAGCAGCCGGCCATGATATTTACATCAATGGTGATATGTTAGACCCATTCATCCAGCAAGGTATCGGTAATGGTCTGGCCATTATGAACGACCGCTGGCACCGGGAAGATCCGACTGATCCGTATAGCCGTTGGATACCGGGTTATATGCCTGCTATCCGTACGGCAGGATTTGAGGCAAACCGTTCGGAAAACAGCTGGTCATTACACAAAGCAAATTACCTGAGATTAAAATCTCTGGAAGTAGGTTATTCACTCCCGAACCGTCTTTTAAATACATATGGTATTGACAGAATCCGTTTCTATATCAACTGTAATAACCTGCGGACATTGACCAGCAATAATGAGTTTATGAAAAATGTAGACCCTGAAAGCAATAGTAACCTATTGCGTTATTATCCTCAGACGAAAACATACAATTTTGGAATAAACGTAACTTTCTAATACATAAAAGCGATGAATATACAAACCTATAAAAAGATAATATGCGGATGTCTCCTCTCGTTAGGAATCATAAGTTGTAGTGATTATCTGGACCGTGAGGATACAAGTGGAATTATCACTCCGGATTTGGTATGGACTGATCCGAATGCAACCAATGCCGTACTGGCCAAATTATATGATGCGGTACGTTTTGATGATTTTAATGACTGGTATGATACGGACTGGATGCTGATGAACCCGGCTACCTTGTCGGATGAGGCACAGGGTTCCTACCAGAAAGAACCCATGTTTGATAATCCGAACAGTAATTATGTATATGATGATTACCTGTTTGAAGACAGACTGGTAGATAGATATCTGCATATACGCAGGGCCAATGACTTCCTGATACAACTGGAAGAAGCGGATGTCTTATCCAATGAGAAAAAAGACCTCATAAACGCAGAAGTACGTTTTATCCGGGCAATGCACTACTTTGGGTTAGTAAAACGTTACGGAGGTGTTCCTTTATTGAAAGAATCACAGGAATACACACCGGGTAATATGGAAAATCTGTATAAAGCACGGGATACGGAAGAAGCTGTGTATAGCTTCATCATCGAAGAATGCAAAGACCTTGCCCGGGTATTACCTGTCACCCGCAGTAATAGTGAGAAATACCAGGCCACCCGGGGCGCCGCCCTTGCATTACATTCCCGTGCAGCACTGTATGCCGGTTCTATTGCTAAATATGGAACCGTAAAACTCAACGGACTGGTAGGTATTCCTGCAGCCAAAGCCAATGATTTCTTTACAGAATGTTATAATGCATCCAATGAAATCCTTCAAATGAATTACTCCCTCTACGATGCAAATGCAGACAAAGTACAGAACTTTTACGACCTCTTCTCCAAAACCCTGAATGGAGATAACGGAGAATATATCTTCCAGCGTTCCTATAATGTGAGTGGAGGAAGAGGCCATGACTGGGATAAACGCAATGCACCTTTCTCTTTTGCCGGAGGTTGGGGTTGCGGTATGGCTCCTACACTGGAAATGGTAGAAGCATTTGAATATATTGATAACCGGGACGGAAAACTCAACCTGTATGAAGCAGATGGAGTTACCCCCCCGCCGTTTTGAAGACCCTCTTGAATTGTTCGAAGGGAAAGATCCCCGTTTATTCGCATCTGTTTACCTGCCCGGTTCTCCCTGTAAAGGTGGGATTATGGAATGGAAAAGAGGTGTGATTGCACCTGACGGAACCAAATACCAGGCTAACAACCAACCAAACGGCGATAATACAGTTACCATAGACGGAACCATGTATAATGCATCCGGGAAAGATGGCGGTGCTGACGTAGGTGACCCATCCAAAACAGGTTTTTATCAAAGAAAATTCCATGACGAAACACTAACAGATATGAGTATGGGCAAATCAGAAACCCCCTGGGTAGTTTTCCGATTAGGAGAAATTTACCTGAATCTGGCTGAAGCCTGTATGGAACTGGGAGGTAAAGAAGGTGAAGCACTGGCTGCTGTGAATAAAATCCGTGAACGTGCCGGTATCAACAAACTGAATTCCATCACGCTGGAAGATGTACGCCAGGAACGCAGAGTAGAACTGGCTTTCGAAAAACACCGTTACTGGGATATGAAACGCTGGCGAATTGCCCATAAAGACATTTCACAGGGTGGACTGACTAACTTCCGTGGTACCGCTTTATATCCATGGTATAATGTGAGCGATGGTACCTATACGTTCGAAAGAGGTATAACTCCCAAACAGACACATACATTCCAGGAAAAGAATTACTATGTAAGATTCCGTCCCAATGACAGAAGTACTAACCCGCTACTGGAACAGAATCCTGAATATGAGAATTAAGAATATAAAAAAAGAAATGGATATGAAAAGAAGTATATATATCGCATTTACTCTGGCCACAGCATTTTTAATCACATCCTGTGAAAATGATATGGATAATTATGATGCCCCCAATGGAGGCATAAGCGGTACAATTTACGACAGTCTCACCAAAGAACCAATCCCCCTTCCGGTACA
This sequence comes from Tannerellaceae bacterium, assembly GCA_020860805.1. Classification (GTDB taxonomy): domain Bacteria; phylum Bacteroidota; class Bacteroidia; order Bacteroidales; family Tannerellaceae; genus UBA4116. Next base: position 5,248 of record JAJBTP010000506.1, read on the forward strand.
GGGTTCATCCGGTGTGATGATCAACCTGTATGAACAGGACACAAATGCAACCAAATCGGTTGACTTCCGGGCTAAGCAGGATGGAGCCTTCGAAAATTCACAGGTCTTTAACTGTAAATACAGAATAGTAGTAAACGGACCATTTGTAGATGATTGCGAAGGGTACGTTACAGTAAACGGACAAACTCAGTTTGATCTGGAAGCAACTCCGTATTCACGGATTGATATACAGGCAACTGTGGATGCCGATAATAAAGTAAATATCACCTATACAGCAACACCCAGCAGTACGGCTTATACAATCGGAGAAGTATCGGTCCTATGGAACTTTGCTCCGGGTATTGATGTAAACAATAACAATTATGCAGGCATAGCATCAACCCAACAGACATCCGGTAGCTACACATTCGATTTGAAAAATGATGATGTTTTCAACACCAATCATTATAAAATCGTAGGGAATGAGAATAAAATATATGTACGGGTTGCTGCCAACGTCAATGGTATTATTAACTACAGTAAAGTAGTGACATTACAGGTGAAATAATTCTCAGTTTTTATTCTATATAAGCATACCGACAGCATAGTTATTACCCTGAGACTATGCTGTCTATGCCCTCTGTATGCCATAAATACTTTAAAACAAAAAATATGAAACATGCTACAATTGCCTTTTTAGGCCTGCTGTTAAGCACCAGTCTACTACTTGCGGACACTCCGGAAAAAGAAAATATTCTTCCGGAATGGGCTCTGGGAGGATTTGTTCGTCCGCAAGGTAAAAACCCTATTATTATACCTGACCCGCATTCCACTTTTTACTGTCCGATGACACAACAACAGGTGGACTGGGAAGAGAGCGATACCTTCAATCCGGCCGCTATTATGAAAGACGGTAAAATATATGTACTCTACCGGGCGGAAGACAATTCTTCTCCTAAATTAAGCGAACGGACCTCCCGGTTAGGACTGGCTGAGAGTAAGGACGGAATAAAAATGAAAAAGCAAAAAGCACCCGTACTCTATCCGGCCGAAGATAATACCCGCACCTTCGAATGGCCTGGTGGATGCGAAGACCCGCGCCTGGTAGTTACCGAAGATGGACTCTATGTACTTACCTATACTTCCTGGAATCACGATAAAGCCCACTTATCCATTGCAACTTCCAGAGACCTTATTAACTGGGAAAAACACGGATTGGCATTCGATAAAGCACAGGATGGAAAATTCAGGGATACCTGGAGTAAGTCTGCCTCTATCGTAACAGAAGTAAAAAAACGGGAAGCTGGTCGCTACCCGTATTAATGGAAAATACCTTATGTATTGGGGTGAATTTGAAGTAGCGGCTGCCACATCGGATGATTTGATTAACTGGGAACCGGTAGTAGACGAAAATAACAAACCCGTGGTGATTGCAAAAGCACGAAAAGGCTACTTTGACAGCCAGTTGGTAGAATGTGGCCCCCTGCTATCGTTACAGAGAAAGGAATCCTCTTGTTATACAACGGAAAGAACAGAGAAGACGGCAATGGCGACAAACGTTTTCCGTTAGGGACTTACAGTGCCGGACAACTACTTCTGAGTAAAGACAATCCTTACCAGGTGAAAGAGAGACTGGACGTACCTTTCTTTTATCCAAGAGAATCGTTCGAGAAAAGCGGACAATACAAAGACGGAACCGTATTCATTAAAGGACTCGTATTCTTCAAAAACAAATGGTATTTATATTATGGTTGTGCCGATTCAAAAGTCGGAGTAGCCATCTACGACCCAACTAAAAAGACACCGGGTGACCCCATTCAGTAAAATACAATAAAAATGAAAACTCTTTTATACAGCATCCTCTTCGTTTGTCTTGCCGGACTACTCAGTTGTTCCGGACAGAAGGAGTACAACATCCTGGATTATCAGGCAACCGGCGATGGTGCTACCCTCAATACAGCCTATATTCAAAAAGCCATCGATGAATGTCACCAAAACGGAGGAGGGAAAGTTATTATACCCAAAGGAACCTTCCTGACAGGCACCCTCTATATGAAAGATAATACACACCTTTACCTCGAAGAAGGAGCCATATTAAAAGGAAGTGATTCATTCGACGACTATCCGGATAATGCAGTGCACTATGTAAACTCATTCTCCTATCCCAACGGAAAACTATTTGAAAATAAAGCTCTCATCTTCGCAGAAGGCGTACGGAATATATCCATTACCGGAAAAGGAATGATTGACGGAAACGGTGATAGCCCAACCTTCCGGTTAGGAAACGATGATACCCCACAAAGCAGGAAACATCCCTGCATGTTACTTTTCGTTCAATGCAACCGTATCAATATCCATGACCTGACGTTAGTAAATTCAGCCTATTGGCTACAGAATTACCTGGGATGTGATACCGTACATCTGAAAGGACTTACCATTTTTAACCATTCCAATTTCAACCAGGATGCAACCGATATTGATTCCTCCAATGTATTTTGATAGAAGACTGCCTGATAGATGCGGATGATGACGGTATATGCCTGAAAAGTCATGATCCGGAACGGGTTGTTGAGAATATTACAGTCCGGAACTGTACTATCCGTACCAACCGCAATGGGATAAAATTCGGAACCAAATCAGAAGGAGGATTCAGAAATATACATATATCCAATTGTATCATAGAAAAAGCATCCTGTGACCACATCCGTAAATGGCAGGAGAAACTTGAATTCATTGAGCTTCCCACTACTGTCATTTCAGGGATTGCTTTAGAATCAGTGGATGGAGGTATTATTGAAAATGTAACCCTGTCGGACATTCAAATGTACGATGTGCAAACACCTATTTTCGTTATTATGGCAAGAAGAAATACAGGACAGGCAGGAAATGCAGCCTTTTATAATTCCGAAGGAATAGCCGTTAACCCGGAACTGAAACCCGGACAGGTTTCCCATATCACCTTCCGGAACATATATGCTAAAAGCCATAGCAAAATGACCAGTTCCATCACCACTACTGAAGGATACTATATAAAAATATAGTAATGGAAAACATCCATATCAATTCCATGGGACACGGCACAAAAGAAGACGCAGCCATTACCCTCAAAGAATATGCAAACTGGTATCCCGAGAACAGAATGTACGGGTATATATATCCGTCCAGCGGACTGTTTTTCCGGCATATCCAGGGACTTACCTTAAAAAACATAACCCTGGAAGTCCGTAATAAAGATTTCCGTCCCTCTATTCTTTTTGAAGATGTAACAGACTATACCATGGAAGGAGTAGAAAACAAAGAGCCTGTTTAAACTTAAAATATAGACCTATGAATACACTTTATAAACTATTCTTCACTGCCTGTATGGGCATCACCTGTTTCTCCTGTACTCAACAGGGCGAACAGGCAGACCCTGTAGACCTGGTAAACCCTTACATGGGAAACATCAGCCACCTGTTAGTACCGGCTTATCCCACCATCCATCTTCCGAACAGTATGTTACGGGTATATCCCGAACGGGATGATTATACATCCGACCAGATCAAAGGATTACCCTTAATAGTGACCAGTCACCGGGGGTGTTCGGCCTTTAAGTTAAGTCCGGTACAAACTACACATCCGGAAGAATTACAAAAGACTCATACATTCACCTACGATAACGAAGAGATAAAACCTTACGGATATCAGGTAATACTGGATGAAAAAGAGACGTATATAAAATACGCCGTTTCACATCAGGCAGGGATATACGAAATCAACTACACCCGGGATGAACCCGTATACCTGATACTTAGTACAGATGACGGATATGCCAAAGTGGAAGGAAACAAACTGTATGCCTCACAGAAATTAGCGAATAATACACAGGTTTACATCTATGTAGAAACCGACAAACAACCACTAAAAACAGGAAACATAACAGAAGGAAAAGGAATTGATGAAAACACCAAAGAACAAAACGGCCGTTCCGGTTTAGGACTCTATTTTGGAGATAACACAACAACCATTCGATTAAAATACGGAATTTCCTTTATCAGTATAGACCAGGCAGCGAAAAACATGCACCGTGAAATACCAGACTTCAACCTGGCAAAAGTGGAAAAGAAAGGAAGAGAGTGCTGGAACAAAGCACTGAGGAAAATAGAAGTAAAAGGTAATGATACAAATGACCTGATTGTATTTTACTCCTCACTATACAGAACATTTGAAAGACCCGTCCGGATAAGCGAAGATGGGCACTATTTCAGTGCATTTGATGGAAAAGTTCATAAGGACGAAGGAATACCTTTTTACACAGACGACTGGATATGGGATAGTTACCGGGCGGCTCACCCCCTGCGGCTACTTATCGACCCAACCGTACACTCTCATGTCATTAACTCACTATTACGGATGACAGACCAGATGGAACAACCCTGGATGCCCACCTTCCCGGAAATTACCGGAGACTCCCGGCGAATGAATTCAAACCATGGGGTATCCCTTATAGCCGACGCATATGCCAAAGGGCTTACCACCTTTGACCTGGCAAAAGCCTACACAGTTTGTAAAAAAGGAATTCAGGAAAAAACACTGGCACCCTGGTCAGGCGCACCTGCCGGATGGCTGGACGATTTTTATAAAAAACACGGATACATACCGGCACTACATCCGGGAGAAGAAGAAACCGTACCGGAGGTATATATACATGAAAAACGACAGCCCATAGCTGTTACATTAGGAACCGCTTATGATGAATGGTGTCTGGCGCAAATAGCCTCTTATCTGGGAAAACAGGAAGAGAAACAATTCTTTTTGAAACAATCCTACAACTACCGGCATGTATATAATCCCGATACACACTTCTTCCATCCGAAAGATAAAAACGGACAATTCATAGAACCCTTTAATTATAAGTTCTCAGGAGGACAGGGTGCCAGAGATTACTATGGAGAAAATAATGTCTGTATATACCGTTGGGATGTACCTCATAATGTAGCAGACCTTATACAGCTTATGGGAGGAGCAGAAGCCTTTGAGGCAAATCTGGAACAAACATTCCGCGAACCATTAGGAAGAAGCAAATTCGACTTTTACCACCAGCTACCCGACCATACAGGCAATGTAGGGTAATTCTCTATGGCCAACGAACCCAGCCTGCATATCCCCTACCTCTATACCTATGTAGGTAAACCCTGGAAAACACAAAAGAGAATACACGAGTTAATCAATCAATGGTTCAGAAACGACCTGATGGGAATACCGGGTGATGAAGATGGAGGCGGGTTATCTTCTTTTGTCGTCTTCTCCATGTTGGGATTTTATCCGGTAACTCCCGGTTTACCGGTGTATGTGATAGGCTCACCCTTCTTTGAGGAAGCCACCGTCCGGTTAGAAAACGGAAACATCATTCATATCAAAGCAGAAAACTACAGCAAAGAAAATAAATACATACAATCCGTTACCATAAATGGAAAAAAATGGAATAAATCCTGGTTCTCACATGCAGATATACAGGAAGGAGCCACCCTGCATTTCGTCATGGGAAAAGTAGCAAATAAACAATGGGCAGCACAGAAAGAAGCCCGTCCACCCTCCTTCCAATACAACATGCAATAATCGTTTACTCTAATACATTCACCTATGAAAAAGACAAATACCATTTCCCGCAGGAAGTTTATCCACCATATGGTTACCGGGACAGCCGCTTTATCCCTGGCACCATTGGCCGCATATGCAACGAACGGTGACATAAAACCCGTCTGGCCTGAAAATGCAGCGGATTATAAATTTTATATGATTGGACACGGCCATATCGACCCGGTATGGCTATGGCCCTGGCATGAAGGAGTATCCGTAACACTGAGTACATTCCGTTCGGCACTGGACAGGATGAACGAAACACCCGGATTTATATTTACAGCCAGTTCAGCCCAGCTATATCAATGGGTTGCCGAAAATGACCCACAAATGATGGACGAAATCCGCCAACGCATCCGTGAAGGCCGCTGGAATGTAGTCGGAGGCTGGTGGGTAGAACCCGATGTAAACACACCCTCCGGTGAAGCACTGGTAAGGCAGGGATTATACGGACAGTTAACGTTTGAACGTTTACTCGGTGTGCGGGCCAGAGTCGCCTTCCATCCGGATTCCTTCGGACATGCAGGCAC